>CAZCBT010000012.1:0-2217 GCA_964497015.1 Candidatus Woesearchaeota archaeon
TATAAAATTAAATAAATAAAGGCAAGAAAACAAGCGCGATTATGCTCATTAACTTTATTAAAATGTTTAATGAAGGTCCGCTGCAATCTTTTAGAGGATCTCCAACTGTGTCGCCAACAACAGCTGCTTTATGTGCAGCACTTCCTTTTCCGCCAAGATGACCTTCTTCTATGTATTTCTTGGCATTATCCCATGATCCGCCTGAATTTGCCATGAATATAGCAAGCAAGAAACCTGTAATCAAAGCTCCAGCAAGTAAGCCACCTAAAGCAGCAGCTCCAAGGAACAAGCCAACAACTATTGGCGTTACAACAGCAATCAATCCTGGAGCAATCATTTTTTTGATAGCAGCATTTGTGCTAATTGAAATGCATTTATTGTAATCAGGTTTTGTTTTGCCTTGAAGCAAGCCCTTAATAGTTTTAAATTGTCTTCTTACTTCATTGACCATCTTGAAAGCAGCATCACCAACAGCTTGCATTGTTAAGGCACAAAACACAAAAGGCAATAACCCACCAATAAACAATCCAGCAATTACTAAAGGTTGAGCAATATCAATAGATGCAAGTTTTGTAACATGGGCGTAGCTTACAAACAATGCTAAAGCCGTCAAAGCAGCGCTTCCTATTGCAAACCCCTTACCAATAGCTGCAGTAGTATTTCCAACAGCATCTAGTGCTTCGGCACGCTTTCTTGTTTCCTTACCAAGCTTTGCCATTTCTGCTATGCCAGCAGCATTGTCTGCAACAGGACCGTAAGTGTCTGTTGCTAGCGTAATTCCAAGCGTGGAAAGCATTCCAACAGCAGCCATTGCTATTCCATATAAACCAGATAATTTATAAGCAACAAGTATAGCAGCTGCTATTGTCAAAACAGGGATTGCTGTGCTAAGCATGCCATTTGCAAGTCCTTGAATAATATTAGTTGCAGCACCAGTTTCAGAAGCTTTTGCAATGTTAATGGCTGGTTTTTTATTTGCTGATGTATAATATTCTGTTGAAACACCAATGATTATTCCTGCAGCAAGACCTGCAAGTGTTGCAAAAAATACATTTGTTAAGCCAAGATAGTACTTAATTAGCAAATATGAAAATATAACCATAAGTATAGCAGCTCCAAAAACACCTTTGTTTAATGCCTTGCTAGGATCTTTTGATTTAACAAATAATGCTCCCAATAAAGAAGCAACTATGCCCGCTGCCGCTACCAACATTGGTAATAAAACAGTGTTGCCTTTTTGTGCTGTAAAAGCAACACCAATAACCATGGCAGCAATTATGCTATCAACATAACTTTCAAACAAATCCGCACCCATTCCAGCAACATCACCAACATTGTCGCCAACATTATCAGCTATAACAGCAGGATTTCTTGGATCATCTTCTGGAATGCCTGCTTCCACTTTTCCAACAAGATCTGCGCCAACATCAGCAGCTTTTGTATAAATCCCACCACCAACTCTTGCAAATAAGGCAATACTACTTGCTCCAAATCCAAAACCGTAAATAATATTTGGATCTTTAAAAATAGCATACAATATAGCCACGCCAAGTAAGCCAAGTCCTACAACACTAAGCCCCATTACCAATCCAGAAGAGAAAGCAATCCTCAAGCCTTTTTGGGTGTCTTTTTTTACAGCCCATGCTGTTTTTGCATTTGCTATTGTAGCTATCCTCATGCCAAGATTTCCTGCTAATGCAGAAAAAATACCACCAAGCAAGAAAGCAAAAGCAATTTTGTAGCCAGCAGGCAAAACAAAAAGCAAAACAAGGAATACGATAGCAATAAAAACAGCAAGCACTTTGTATTCTTTTTTCAAGAAAGTCATAGCACCATCGTGAATAATTTTAGAAAGCTCTTTCATGAGATCTGTGCCAGAAGGTTTGCGCTTAATAAACAAAGCTAGCCCTGCAGCTGAAATTAGTGCAAGCAAGCTTATTAAAATCGAAATTAAAATTTCCATGGAGAAATGCAAAATAAAAAATTTATAAAAATTTTGGTAGTGGAATATAATTTTTACCAACTACATGGTTGTCCTTTTGGTACAAGTTTTATTTTTAAATTACAACCAGGAGCTGTATCTCCAGTATCACTTGTTCCGGTTGCCCAACCATTTTTGTTGCATGCCCATCCTCTAGTGCTGTGTTTGTCACCTTCTCTACAAATAATACAATAACATATGTCATAAAGTCCTTGATCAATTTGTTGTTGAATTGG
>CAZCBT010000012.1:2317-12488 GCA_964497015.1 Candidatus Woesearchaeota archaeon
CTTACTATAATAAAATTTAAATAGAAATTTCCCCTGCAAATTTTGATGGAAGAAAAGCTTATCCAAGATAGAATAAAAAAACTGCAAGAAATAAAAAAGCTTGGCATAAATCCTTATCCTTACAAATATGATGTTAATACAACCATTTCATTTCTAAAAGAAAAATATTCTAATATTGCTGCTCATGAAAAGACAAGAAAGCTTTACAGTGTTGCTGGAAGAATAATGAGTTTGCGTGAGATGGGAAAAGCTTCTTTTGGTAACATAGAAGATTTTACAGAGAGGATCCAATTCTATATCAGAGAAGATGAAGGCAAAAAACAATACCAACTTTTCAAGCTTCTCGATGTTGGTGATGTCATTGGCATAGAAGGCAATGTTTTCAGAACAAAAAAGGGCGAGCTTTCTATTTGGGTAAAAAAGCTTACATTACTTGTAAAGTGCTTGCATCCTTTGCCAGAAAAATGGCACGGCTTAAAAGATCCGGAAATAAGATACAGACAACGTTATCTTGATTTGATAATGAATAGAAACGTAAAAGAAATTTTTGTTAAGAGAGCAAATATTATTAATGCGATGCGAGAATTTTTAAACACCAAAGGTTTTTACGAAGTGGAAATACCAACATTACAGCTTTATTATGGTGGCGCTGCTGCTAAGCCGTTTGTTACACACTGCAATGCTCTTGACATGGATTTATTTTTGAGTATATCTCCTGAATTATATCTTAAAAGGCTAATTGTTGGTGGTTTTGAAAAAGTATACACCATATGCAAAAATTTCCGTAATGAAGACATAGACAGAACCCATAATCCAGAATTTACAATGATGGAATGCTACCAAGCATATGCTGACTACAATGACATGATGAAATTAACAGAAGAAATGATAGAATATATTGTTAAAAAAATTAACAATGGAAAAACAAAAATTCGTTACGGTGATTATGTGCTTGATTTTAAAGTTCCATGGAAGAAGATGCATATGGCTCAAGCTATAAAGAAGCTGACAGGCATAGATGTGAAAAAGCTAACAGACAAAGAATTAAAAAATATTGCCTTAGAAATGGAAGTTGATCTTAAAGATGCAAAAACAAGGGATGAAATTATTAACGAGATTTTCGAACAGAAAGTTCAAGAACATCTGATACAGCCAACATTTATAACTGATTATCCAAGGGGTATTTGTCCTCTTACCAAAGTTCATAGAAAGCATGCAGAGCTTGCTGAACGATTTGAAGGTTTTGTTCTTGGCATGGAGATAGCAAACGCTTACTCCGAACTCAATGATCCTGTTGAACAAAAAAAGCTTTTTGAAGAACAAGAGAAAGCAAGAAAAGCAGGCAAAGAAGAGATATGGCCTCCTGATTATGATTTTGTTAAAAGCTTGGAATATGGAATGCCCCCTACTGGTGGATTGGGAATAGGTGTTGACAGATTAATTATGATATTAACAAATGCTCCAAATATTAGAGAAGTTATATTGTTTCCGTTAATAAAACCAAAAAAAGAATAGCTTATTTAAAAATTATTTTTTTCCTTTAATTTCTTTTAATAATTCTTTAATAAAATTTTCTACTTTTATACCATATTCTACCTTGCCATCAAGAGTTCTTATTGCTAGGGTTTTGTTGGCGACTTCTTTTTGGCCTATGGTTACAATGTAGTTTATTCTTTGGAGCTGTGCTTCTCTAACTTTTTTTGGCAGTGTTTCTTGTCTGGCATCAAGTTCAACTCTTATGTGATTGGCTTTTAATTTTTCAAGAACTTGTTGGGCAAATTCTATGCATGAATCATTAACAGTAAGCAATCTTACTTGCACAGGAGCAAGCCATAATGGAAACTTTCCTGCATAATGCTCGATAAGTATAGCGATAAACCTTTCAAAAGAACCAAGAATTGCTCTGTGTATCATTATTGGTGTATGCTTTTTGCCATCTTTGCCTTCATAGTTTATTTCAAACCTTTGGGGCATTGAAAAGTCCACTTGAATAGTACCACACTGCCATTTTCTTTGTAAAGAATCCTTAATATGGAAATCTATTTTTGGTCCGTAAAATGCGCCTTCTCCTGGATTGATTTTGTAAGGAATGCTAAGTTTTTCCAAGGCATTTTTCAAAGCGCTTTCTGCTTTATTCCATATTTCTAGACTGCCGATATATTTTTCTGGCCTTGTGCTTAGTTCTACTTCATAAGGCAAATTGAAAGTAGCATAAACTTCTTCAACAAGTTTTATCAATGCCATTAATTCTTGTTCAAGTTGGTCTTGTGTGCAAAAGATGTGTGCATCATCTTGGGTAAAGCCTCTAAGCCTAAGTAACCCTCCAAGAACACCACTAAGCTCATGCCTATGAACAAATCCGAATTCCGCTATTTTCAATGGAAATTCTTTGTAGCTATGAACTTTTGTTTTGTAAATTAGTATATGCCCTGGGCAATTCATTGGTTTTAATGCATAGTCGGTTTTATCAATTTTTGTAAAGTACATGTTTTCTTTGTAGTGTTCCCAATGGCCTGATTGCTTCCATAGAGAATTGTTCATCAAGAAAGGTGTTTTAACAAATACATAACCATGTTTTTTGCAAATATCCTCTATGAATTTCGTAAGCTCTTCAAATATTACTAAACCTTTAGGATGCCAGAAAACAAAGCCTGGTGATTCTTCATGAAAGCTGAACAAATCAAGTTCTTTGCCAAGTTTTCTATGATCTCTGCGTTCTGCCTCTTCTTTAAGTTTAAGATATTCATCAAGATCTTTTTGTGTTTTGAATGCTATCCCATAAATTCTTGTAAGCATCTTGTTTTTTGCGTCACCTTTCCAATAAGCTCCAGCTATTTTTGTTAGCTTAAATGCTTTAACTTCACTTGTTGATTTCACATGAGGACCTTTACAAAGGTCAACAAAGTTACCTTGTTTAAAGAATGAAACTTTTTTATCAGGAATTTCTTCAAGCAATTCAAGCTTGTATGGCTCATTCTTAAGCAACTTCTTTGCTTCTTCTCTGCTATAGAAAACTTGCTCTATTGGAAGATTTTTCTTTACAATTTCGCGCATCTTTGCTTCTATCTTTTCAAGATCTTTTTCTTTGATGTCAAGATTATCAAAATCATAGTAGAAGCCTTCTTCTATTGCTGGACCTATGCCAAGCTTTGCTTTTGGATAAAGCTCTTTAACAGCTTGTGCCAGTATATGTGCTGCAGAGTGCCTTATCTTTTCTAGTTCCTTGTCCATGGGATTTGAAAATTCCGAGAATTTATAAATTTTTGGAATATAACAAATTTAAATTAAGCTGCTTTTCTAGATGATTGAAGCTCAGCTGAAAGTTCTTTTAACAACGCTAAAACAGCAGTTTTCAACAACTCTAAAATTTTACTAAGGTTTTGGATGTTGGAATAATTTAGTTTATCAAACTCCTGTAAATAATTTTTGTACCCATTTATTAATTTGAGAGCTTCGTTGAAGTAATTTCTTGCTATACTTGCGATTAAACTTCCTTTTTGAGCATCTGTAAGGGCCAAAAGGGATTCTATTTCATTTTTTATTTTGTTAGAGTATTCTATGCATAAAATTAAAGTGTTATAAAAATTTAGTTAACTATTTATTTATGTTTTTAATAATAGTCTTGCCAAATTCTTTGTTTACGCTCTCAAGTGGCATTTTTAGCTTATTTAAGTAGTTTTTAAGCACTTCTGAAGGTGTTAAGTTTTTATACAACTTATAAAATAAATCTTGTAATTTTTCATAGAATGCTAGTGCACTTCCTTCCTGTTCTTCTGTAAAGTATTCAGCAAGAATGTCTTCAAATTCTCTTGGTATATTTGGGTTATATTTTCTCATTCTATTTGCTGGATTATATCTTTGTTTTATCTTTGCCAATTCATCGAGATCGCCGGTAAACAAAAATGGTTTTTCTCCAGTTGCAAGATGGTACAATGTTGCTGCAAGCATATAAAGATCATTGGCTTTTGAAACATAACCTTCTATTTGTGATCTAGACATATACTCAGGAGTTCCAACAATTTCGTTGGTTTTATAGCAATCTTTGCATCTTGTTGCAACACCAAAGTCTATTAGCTTTGGTTCATGTGAAAGTAATATATTATTTGGGCAAATGTCCCTATGCACAATATCTTTACTATGACAATACTCTAATGCTTTTGCTATGCCTATTCCAACAGCAAGAACAACCTCGAAAGGAAAAAATCTTTCATCTTCAAGGCGTTTTTGATCTTTAATCAAACCTTCAAGGTTTCTTCCTTCGACAAATTCCTCAACCATAAAATAACCATATCTATCTTTTGTTGTGAAATAAACATTAACTATATTGCTATGTCCAGAAAGTAATGGCAAGATTTCCATTTCTTTTTCAAATGATATCTTGTTGAGTTCGTAATTTGGCCTGCCCGTATAGTCATAAAAAAATTTTATTGCTACAGGCCTTATTGATGCTCCAATAAAGTCGCTTTCATTTTCAAGTGACGAGTTATAATCTTGTTTTATTACTTCAAATTTCTCATTAGAAAAGGAAAAATCTTTTCCAGAAATTTCATTTTTTAAATTTTTAATGTCTTCTTCAAGCCTACTAATCCTAAACATTTGCGCAGTAAAATTTCTTCTTGCTATTTCGAGCTCTTCTGTTAAAATTAAATATCTGTGCAATGGTTCATATTCTCTTACAAGCAAGCCATGGTAGAGGTCTTCCAGATTTCCTGGTTTGATTGTTTGGCCACCAAAATATAATGTTGATGAATTTCCTCTGCTGAGGACTGTGTAGATAACAGTGTCGTTGCTTACTTTATAACCTGGTTTTATAAACTCTTGTTCTTTTTGTTCTTTCATCTTGCAATTTTAATGATCCTTCCTTCTGTTGCAGGGATTATTTTTGTTTTTATGTCATAGCTATTCAAGAATTCAGAAAGTTTTAATGCATGGTATGCGTGCTTTTCATTGGGCATATGCTTTTCTGGTTTATATGCTGGTAGAGAAACAAAGATATACTTGTCTTTATTATTTTCAATTATTTCCTTAATAAGCAAAAATGCGGAAAAGGAATCTTTTTTTGTAACTAGTTTTTTAATATAAGCTTTCAGCCTCTCCTTTTCCTTTCTGGGATTTTTAATTAATTCCTTTATAATACCTTGATAAAGAGAGATTTCTTTTGAAAATTTTTCTGTGTCAAAATAGTTCCTTTGCAATCTATCTTGGATTTCATTTTCAATTATAATGTATTTGTTATCTACTTCTAACATTGAAATGTATAAAGAGTTATTAACAATATCTTGGATATGTTTATTTTCTGGTGAATATTGTTGATCTAGCAAAAAGAGTTCTTCAACAGCTTTTTGATAAGTATCATCAACTTTGTTGTTTTCTTGTTGAACAGCAGCAAGATGGTAAGAGAAAGCTTCTCTAAGAATAGAATTTATAAGATCTGGTGATGCGTGCTTTATTTCTGATGGATAGTCTGTTTCAAGAATCTCTTCAAGGAATTTACTTTTCAACCTTATTCCAAAGGCGTCGTGAATTGTTTGCCACATAGCCCTTCTTGCGTCTGTGCCTGATTGGCTTAAAAGTTTGTCATAAACCAAAGGATCTCCATATGCAATATAAACAACATCTTTTTCTAGCAACAAATTTTTCCAATCGAGTCTTAAAACAAGCTTTAAAGAATCTTTTCCAAATTCATATTCTTTTGCAAGCCCATAAAAAATATTCTTTGGAATCTTTTTTGATAACCTCTTAATAAGCTTGTCAAAGTATTTTAACAATTTGTTTGTTTCGTTCTTAACAGAAAATAATGAGCTATCATATGGTGTTATACTTATTAAGTTATCTGGAAATTCTGCTTTTATTCTCTCTTTAAGCTCATTAAAGTTATTTTTCATTTTCTAAGAGTTGAAGACCATAATAATGGATTTGATGTAATATTCTTAAGGGGATTGTTGCAGTTAGCCAGAGTGCATACACATCTTGGGTGAAAAATCTTCTAAGGTAATTTTCTACCTCTTCTGTCCCTTTTGTAAGGAAAAGATAATTATATAACTTTCTTCCATATGTTTCGCCAGGATATTTTGCGAGATCTTCTAAAGACAACCCAATTTCGTTTAGATATTCTTGTTTAAAGTGCTTTTCAGAGTCAAACTTTTTTGGATGTATTTTAATCCTTGTTGTTCCAAGTGGATATCTTATCTTTAATACCGGCTCATTTGGAAATGTATAATTTTTAAATTCACTTAAGGCATTTTTATCGATAATCTGAAATACTCTAATTTTTCTTTCTAAGGGTTCTGTGTTTTCATACTGGGGCTCGAACGACACCTTTACCACACCAGATTTTTCTGCAAATCTTTGATCAACTTTTGGAAGAAATTGTGTTTCTTCAATGGTTAAAATTCCACCAGAAACACTTTGATCAAAAAACTCTAAGCCATTATCTTTTTTTCTAAAACCACAATGTATTTTGCTTATGCCTATATCTTGGCCAAGGATTAATATGTCAACCAAATACTTGCCAGAGCCTATTTTAAATTCTTCTTTTGAAGAGTGAATAAAATTGTTAAATTTTTCATCGTAGTTATCTTCTCTTATTTCTTCATACGAAACAACTTGTTTTATCCTCAATGTTATTTTTTCAAGTTCCTCATTTGAGAAGAGATTTTCATAGTTTATACTTTTTACCCTTTCCTTTTCGTCTACTCTTTCTACAATAGTTCCGCCCGTTCCGCCCCCACTTGCATGGAATTTCTTAGTCGGAATACTATTTCCTTCTAAATTTTCTTCCGAAATTTTTTGTCCCCTTTTTCCTATTTTAAACCAATCTTTTATTCCCATTTTTTCTTTTTCTAAAATTTTCAAATCCATAAAGTCTAGAAGCCATATCAACAGCCCTATATAAACTTGAAATGCTTAGTTCCATTCCTGTTAATTCTTTAATTTTTTGAATGGCTTCTTTGTTTGTTAAGGTAGCATACGCGTTGAAAATCTGGAGCAATTCAAATTCTGTTAATAAATTAAGATTTGTTCTGACATTCTTTTTCAACATTCTTCTGGAGTAATTAAGCATGAAATTTAATTCTTCTCTGTTTAATGAATATTCCTTTAATGTTTTTTGAGTTCCGTTTTCATTATAAAAGTCAATGATTTCTTCAAGTTTGTTTAAATTGTATTTGTCAAGATTGTAGTTGTTAAGATTGGCAAATTTTGTATTGTGAAATAAATTAAGGGAGTCTTTTTTAACTTTTGTAGGAAGTTTTAATTCTTGTTCTGGGTATATTAAATCGCCTGGAATTCCGTCTTTGCCTGTAATACACTTGCCATTAATAACTTTTACTATATCTTTTTTTAAATTAGGATATGTCGCAGCATTCAGCCCAACAATTTCATTTATCTTTTTAATAATATCTGAATCTTTTTCAAGACCATAAAAATTCTTAACTATATTCCAAAGCGTGTCACCTTTTTTAACTTCATAACTAACATATTGCAATTCCATTGGCTTTTGCTTTATTATGCCCTGTTCTTTTACACTTTTTTCTTGCAATTCTTGTTTTTGCAATTGTTGTTTTTCAGCTAACTTTTCAGTTGCCATTGCTTGTTGAAACTTTTCAACTTTTTGTGGTGGTTTATTAAGGTTTTGTTTATTAAGATACAAACTTGTCAGTAAAGCAACACCAACAACACCAGAAATTATTGCAGGCAACACAATTTTTGACCTCTTTTCGATTTTTAACACAAGGGCTGTTTTATCATCTTTTGTTGTTGAGATTTTTACAAGCTCTTTTGCAATTTTTCTTGGGCTTTTTTGTTTCCTTATGATATCAAGTATGCTTTTCTCTTCAAGATCAATGCCGTCAGAGCATATAACAAGGTAATCTCCATAACCAATCTTTACTTTGTTTATGGCTAATTCTGGACTCTTGTTAATTGGCCCATAGGAAGGACCAACAGCTCTTGTAAGGACATTCTTTACACTTGGATATTTTTTAATAGTATCTTTTTCAGCGATACCTTCTATTCTGGAAATCTCAGCTATCTTTGTGTGCTCTTCAGTAAGCTGGTGAATTTCATCATTAAAAACCCAGTAGGCTTTTGTGTTTCCTATGTTTGCTATTGTAGCAGTTAAGCCAAATGGTTCTTCAGAGATATAAACTGCTGTATATGTTGTGGCAGCTTCTCCTAAGGGAGATAAACTTGCGTGAATTTCTTTTATAATATTTTCAAGAGAAGCAATTGGATTTCTAGGATCAAAGGATTTTGATTTTTCTATTGCCATTGTGCTTGCCAATTTTCCATGCTCATGACCGCCAGCACCATCTGCAACAATAAATAAATTTTTTCTTTTGTTTATTAAAAAAGAATCTTCATTTACCTCATTGCCAGGCTTACTATAAGCAGCACTTTTTATTTTGGGTACTTTCATCAAATTTTTCACCCCTCTATAGTTAATAAAGATGTGTTTTTAAAACTTTCGCTCTCAAAATTATTTTCGAAAAATATTTAAATGATAAGTTAATCAATGATAGCATGTTTAAGAGACTACCTATATTTGTAGGCATACTAGTTGTTGTAAGTATATTTTTTATTTCTGCTCAATGTAAAATTAGCCTAAAATTACCAGAACCACATTGTTGCATAATAAGAGATGTTAATACTAACGAAGTTCTTGGTTGTGTGGGAAGTTTGGGTGGAAGCGAATCTGCTTGCCATAATAACTTTTATTCTTATGGAAATACTGAATTTAAGAGTGGACGTTGTGAGGATTTGCCAGAGTGTAGTGGTGTTAAAAATTGTGCTGGTGTAGTATCTATAGATGGTCAAAGTATACCATATTTGTTAATGGATAGGGACTATTCTTGTGGTCCTAAAAATACAAGTGTAGAAAATGTTTTGTACCAATGCAGTCATGGTAATATTACTGTAATAGAAAATTGTACTGCAGTTGGGTTAATGTGTAATCCTAACACTTTAAGATGTGAAACGCCAGGTGAGGAGGAAATAAAAGACAGCGTGGTATATTATCGCACTGGAGAATTTGGTAGAGATAGTTATATTGGACGTTTGACAGCAAGTGTAATTGAGGAGATAATTCCTTATAGGGTAGGAAGCTATTCAAGCTATGTCGAACCAGAGGTTAGAGAAGGGAAAAATGGAGACTATGTATATATCACGTGGGCAGTAGGTAGCGATTGTGGTGGCATAGGGCCACAATTTTTGTTTGGAAATGCGATTAGTGGCGTGATAACTCCTTTAACAGATTGTGACAAATTGCCTGACCAATACTCTATATCAAATAGTATATGTTGGAATGGAAACCAGTATGGTGTAGTGTGGACAGACGAAGGTTATCTTCATTTTGCGACTCTTGATGAAAATGGTAACATCATTATTAATAAAAACTTCGATTTCAGTGTGAAACCTGGAACAAAAATAGATAACGTGGGTGAGTTATTTGTGGTAGCTTATACTGAATGGCAGTCATATTATCCGTCACGGGGGAGGCATTTAAAGTTACTTGTATTGGATCAAGATGGCGCCATTGTGAAAAAGACGGATGTAGCTTACTTAGGTGAAGACAGTTGGATTAAGAGTTTTGATTTAAGGTGTGATTCAAAAACACGTATTTGTGCACTTTTATACTATAAAGTTTATGGTTCTTTAGTGTTAAAAATTTATGGGGTAGATGTGAACGGCGATCTAATTAAAATAGGATCTAATACTATCTTAAACAATATAGATTCAACAGAGTATCAGGTGACGGGACCACAAGTAGCGATTTCTCCTGAAGAAGAGATTGGTGTGGTGTACAATTATGAAAATTATTTATCTGGTGTGGGAAAAGTTTATTATGCAAAATTGTCAAAAACTGGAGAGATGATTGTAGACCCACAGCTTTTACTTAATGGTACGCCGTCCTCCATGTACTCTCCTGTGGTAAACTATGATATTTTAGAGATGATATACGATTCTGGGTCATTCGTCTTTGCTTATCAAGAGAACGATGGAGAACCACCTAAAATAATGAAAAAAAATTGAATTAATTTCAAAATTTTTTCGAAGATGTTATATAATAATATTCTTAGATTTTTTGTGCACTTTATAATTTTATAAAATTTAGGTCTTAATCTCCACAATATTCCCTTGGAACATAAAAGGTATCTCTTGGATCGTCACT
>CAZCBT010000013.1:0-12420 GCA_964497015.1 Candidatus Woesearchaeota archaeon
TTAGAAATAACATGCATGCCAATCAATGGTGGCAATTCTTTTAAAAATTTTTTAATAAATCTCATGTCTGTTAGCTTCTTTTTGTCACAATTTCTGCCGTCAAGCATCAAGTGCATCCCAAACATATTGAAAATTATTATTAAAAATTGTATTTATAAAATTAACTTTTTTCCTTTAAAGTAGAAAAATTTTACATGCACTTGCCTGCTGCATCTGAGTAGCAGAATCTAAACACAGTAGCGTAAGAAAGACTGCCGCAGTTTTTAAGAGAGATCTTTAAGTGAACATTGTCACCCTTCCAATTATCAGGCACTTTTTTTCTAGCTTCAAAACTCGAAACAAGATCTCCTGCAGAGATTTCTACAATTACAATTTCCGAATTTTTATTTTCATTTACTAAGGAATACGTAGCTTTTGTGATGTTAAACACTTCACCATACAAAGCAATATATGTTACTTGATCGTCTTCTGTAAATTTAAATTTAATAGAATTTATTTCTACATTCTCTCCTTCCGGAACTATAACAAAACTATATTCTGGCAATGTAAGATCTGTTTGGAATTTTAAGCCAGACTCTCTTTCCAAATCTTTGATGTCTTCTTTTGAATATACACCAAATGTAGCTTTTTCAGATGCAGATGTAAGAGAAAAGCTTTCTGTTGTCATTCCAAAACATTCAAAACAATTCTTTACATCACTTTTAATAGGATCTCTGCAAAAAACTTCTTTTTCATCTATGATTAATTTAGGATATAAAGCGATCTTTTTCACATTTACCAATTTTGCAGTGTCGAGATTTGGTATCATGATTATTGGCTTAGTAAACCTGTAAATCTTGGTATCGTTTCTAATTACGTCAGCATAGCTATCTGTTTCTATCCTTGCTGCAAAACCTTCAACATCTGTGTTTCCTATGTTTTCTATAGAAATTATAAGTTTATCAGAAAATGTACAAGCCCTGTGAATTTTTAAAGCTGTTTCAGCACAAGCTAAAGCCGCCTTACTTTCAAATTCTGTTTTTGCCATATATTTTTGAAAGTACCCTGTAGCCCAGCCAAAGATAAAAGTGCCGACCAAGATAACAAATCCTATAATTAAAATTGTAGAGATCAATGGTGAGAGTGCTCTTGACATCAAAAATTTTAAAAATTGCCTATTTATATTATTTTCTATGCACAATCATGAAAGTAAAGATATTTACATTCGGATGTACAGCAAACCAAGATAATAGTTCTATATTAGCTAGTATTCTAAAAAAGCATGGATATGAATTAACAAATTCCAATGAAGATGCTGAGATATTTATTGTCAATAGCTGTATTGTCAAAGGGGCAACACAGTCAAAAGTAATAAATTTAATAAGAAAACTTAAGCAGATTAACAAAGAAATTATCCTAACAGGATGTATGCCGCTAGCCAATTACAAACTTGCAAAATCTTTTAATGTAAAGTTACTTTGCCATAATTCGCTTGATAAAATTTGTGAGCTTTTGCAAGACAAAAAACAAGAAATAATTACAAGAAAAAATTCTTCAAAGCTTGGCTATGAAAAAGAAGCCAATATTATTCAAATAGCAGAAGGCTGCCTTGGAGATTGTAGCTATTGTGCTACTAAACTTGCTAAAGGCCAGCTTTATTCCTTTCCAGAAGACAAAATCCTGCAAGAGGTAAAAAAGCTAGCAAAAATTCATAACACAATTAGGATAACAGCCACAGATTGCGGATGTTATGGGCTTGACATAGGAACAAATTTACCAAGCTTAATAAAAAAAATAATTTCTCTTCCAGAAAATTTCAAGATAAGAATTGGAATGATAAATCCAAAATATGCTAAAATATTTCTTAATGAATTGATAGAAATTTACAAGCATGAAAAGGTGATTAAGTTTTTACATATTCCTGTACAATCTGGTTCAGACAAGGTGCTCAAATTAATGAAAAGACAATACAAAGTAAGAGATTTTATAGAAATTGTTAAGAAATTTAGAAAAGAAATTCCAGAGATTTGTATCAGCACAGATATAATAGTTGGTTTCCCAAATGAAAGTGATAAGGATTTCGACCAAACAATCGAACTCGTGAAAAAAACAAAACCAGATATTTTAAACATCTCTAAATTTAGCCCAATGCCAGGAACAGAGGCAGCAAAACTTAAAAAGCTACCAAGCCAAATTGTCAAAGAAAGGAGTAAAAGGCTTTATGAATTGTTTGTTGAGCTGAAAAATGGAAAAGCCTAAAAAATTCTTTGAAAGGCCAAAGGTAAAAGATGTGCTAAAGAAAGGAATACATTCATGGAAAGTAAATTCCTTAGAAGACTTAATTGACATTTACGAATTTATTGATGAAGGTATTTCTTTGTCAAAGGAACATGCTATTTTAATAGAAAACGAATACATTGAAAATCTAACTAAGGAAGAAAAACTAAAAAAACTTTACAAGCATGGACCTGAATTAAGATTAAGTCTTCCAAGAAGTCAAAAAGAATTCTACAAAAATCCAAAAGAAGCAATTTATTACATAGAGGAAGCAACTGAAAAGTTTAGAAAAAAACCATTTCGTATAGTCTTTTCATATTCGTGGTTGCCTATCTATGGAAAAGATAAAGTAAAGAGGAAGGTTTCTTTAGTGGCCTTAGTTAAGGGATCAAAAATTTATATTTATGCCAAGAATATTGTCAAAGAAAAATTTAGGGAGTATTCTGCTGTGCGTTCTATTACGGAAGGTAAAAGCATGATTGTTAAAGTGCCGTCTAGAACTCAAAAGCGTTCAAATTATGAGATTAAATATGACCACGTGCCTTTTGAGAATACAAAAGAACATAAGTGTTTGGCATTTTCTATTTCAACAGAAGGCCATGGTTGTGGGGACAAGCTTTTCAAGAATATAGCATTTAAATACCTCGCCCAACAAGAACATTCTAAATTTGTAATGTTTTGCCCACATGAAATTGCTGGCTATTTTTTAATTTGTGATTATCACTACAATGTATACAGAAATGCAGTGCCATATTACAACACACCATTTTTGGTACCAACAGACTATACTTTAAAATTTTCAAGATTTTTAGAAGAAAACATACTAATAACAAGAAATACAAAATCAGGGCCAAGAAAATTTTTGCTAAGGGAAGTAGAGATGGAGATTTTTTATTGGTTGGCTCTTCACAAACACGGGCTGGAAAAAACTTTTAAAAGAAAAAATAAGTTAAAAGACGCAGTAAGGCTATTTTATGACAGATTATAATTTTATTTAGGAATTTTTAAGCTTTATTACAAAACTAAACAATAAAAAAGGAGCTATTTCTTCAATTTCTGCACAACCTTACTTGCATCTGGAAGTCGCTGCCATGTGTTGTCAACCATTTTTTCTAACGCGTTTGCAAAGTAAGGTGTATGTACCCAGATACCAACATCGTAAGTAGGATGTACTTCTTCATCGTTCAAAGCCATAAACAAGAGCTCCCTGCCGTCAACTACACAAAATCTTGCTGCTGGCTTAGGCATGTGCCTAACTTCTGCAACTTTTGCAATATCCTTTAGAATATGTGAATTGTCTTTCTCTATTGGCGCTGCTATCCTTATTTTTACGCCTTTTTTCTTTAGTTTTTCAAGAACTCCGCGGAGGGCTTCTACCTTTCTAAGCAAACCCTTTGATGTTGTTATTAAGGTAATAGATTTCTGCGCTCCTTTAATCATTGTTTCTAGGTGTGAATAAATATTGTGTCTTCCACGTAAAGCACCAGAAAGATCTGTAGGCTCGATAAATTCAACACCTTGTTTGTAAAGCAGTTCCAATTCTTTAAGAACATCTGTTTCTGTTAGCTCTTTTAGTTTTAGTATGTTCTCTTCAGCTTGCTTTCTTATGTTCTTTTTTACTCTTTCCAAGACTTCTTTAGGATCAACAGCAACATATCTTATTGGCTTGCCAAGCTTCATTACTACAAAACCTTTCTTTTCAAGACTTTCTAGAATATCATAAGCTCTTGATCTTGGCACGTCTCCAATATCGCTTAGCTCACCAGCTGTTGAGATCCCTCTTGACAACAATGCAATCCAAATCTTTGCTTCATATAAATTCAATCCGAAGAATCTTCTTATCTTGTTTAAAAATTCTTCATTGACTATCATCCCAACAACCCTCCTTTTTTGAAATTTGTATTAATCTAGTAGTAAATTTTAACTATATTTAAATATTATTATTCTGTAATGATTATTTTTTATTTTTGTTTTTCGTACAATCTTTTTACTCTTTCTAGAGTGTCAACATCTTTTATGCTTTTATCATACCGCACTCTTAACACTCTTGGGAATCTCAAAGCAAATCCAGATTCATATGTCGGTGATTTTTGAATTTCTTCGTAAGCTATCTCAAATACCAAAGCAGGTTTAATTTTAACATTTTTTCCTTTTGTTTCTATTATGTAAGGTTTAAGTTGTTCTGTGAGTTCTTTAAATGTTAGTTTACCTTCTTTTTCTTTAATCCCTGTACCAACTTTTCCTATTGCAAGGAATTTGTTACCATGCTTGCAAGCAAGTGTAAAGCTAGACAACCAATTAGATCTTTTTCCTTCACCCCACTGAGCGCCAATGATAACCAAATCCAAAGTTTCCATAATTGGCTTAAGTTTTAACCATCCACCAACCCTCCTACCAGGAACATAAGCAGAATTTATATTTTTAATCATCACACCCTCGAAACCTTCCTTTAAGACTTCCTTGTAAAATTTTTCTGCCTTTTTAACATCATCTGTAATTAGCTTTCTTGTCAAAACAATTTTTCTGGGCACTTCTTTTATGATCTTCTCAAGCAGAGCTCTTCTCTCCTTTAGCGGTTTTTTGATTAATGATTTGCCATTATAATAAATCAAATCAAAAACATTTATCTCAACAGGTAATTCCTTAGCCATTTGTATAATTCCATATTTTCTTTTTATTCTTTGAGAAATATTTTGGAATGGCATATATTTCTTTGTTTTTGGATCATAGCCAACAAGTTCTGTATCTATAATATAACTTTTAGCCTTGACATTCTTTTTTAATATAGGCAACAACTCTGGAAACTGCTTTGTGACGTTTTCCATCCTTCTGGTAAAAAGTTTGGCATCTTTTCCATCATAGTGAATTTGTGCTCTAAAACCATCAAGCTTAACTTCAAATTGTGCTGGTTTGCCAAGTGCTTTAAAGGCTTCTTCTATACTCTCAACCCTAATAGCCAACATTACTTGTAATGGTCTTCCGGGGGCTAAAGAGAGCTCCTCTAATGTAGAAGTCCCTTTTTTAGCAAGTTGTGCAACCTCTCCAAAATCGAGCAAAAGATCATAGGCCCTTTCTATTACTTTTGGGTCTATACCATAAGCAAGGGCTATAGCATCTCTTACAATACCTTCTGCAACACCTATACGCATCTCTTCAAGTATTGTCCTTACAATGTACCTCGCTTCCAAAGGTGTTGCACTTGTAAGCAATTCAGCCACAAGAGAAATTTTTCTATCAATAGTCCCGGGACCTTCAAGTTCTGCAAGCTTTCTTATATTCTCGAAAACTTTTTGTGTTGTTAATTCTTTAGCAGCCAGGGTTCTTTGTTTTTTTTCTTCTATTAATCCTTCGGCAACAATTCCGAGATCACCAATGTCCTTCCATTTCTTCTCTACAACACTAGCGTTAACACCAGCTGCTCTTGCTATTGCTCTCAGCATCAATTTAGAACTAAATCCTATTTCTCGTTGATCCCATTTTGGGAATACTGTTCCCTGAATAAGGCAAAGTATATGGTTTAGCTCTTTTTCTTTTATCTGTTTTAAGAATTCCGCAATGTATCTTGTTTTTTCGAGTTTTTTTGTTGTAGCTTCAAGCTTTTGGTAAAGTTCAACTAAAGATTTATAAAGCATATTGAATAGTTATTTTTATATATTATAAACCTTTTTATTTCAAATGAACGCTAAAGAGTCTAAACAAATTCCTGATGTTGACAGTTGCATTAAAGAGAGACGTTCTATAAGAAGTTATTTATCAAAAAAGATTTCTGATGAGCAGATTAAAGAAATAATCGACGCTGCACGTTATGCGCCTGCAGCTGGAAATTTACAAAATTTGTACTTCATAATTGTAAAAAGTAAAAAGAAAAGACAAGAAATTGCAAAAGCATGTTTAGATCAGCTTTGGATGTTAGAAGCCCCCATATTTATTGTTGTCTGTTCAAAGCCAACAAGAATAAAGATGTTTTATGGTGAGCGTGGCGATATTTACAGCTTGCAAGGTTGTGGGGCTGCTATACAAAACATGCTATTGAAAGCACATTCTTTAGGATTAGCAACATGTTGGGTTGGAGCTTTTGATCCTGTGAAGATGAAAAGTATCTTGCTTTTACCAGAAGATATCACACCAGAAGCTATAGTAACATTAGGCTACGGAAATGAAACACCAAAAATGCCACCTAAACCAAAATTGGAAAGAATAATATTCTTTGAGGAATGGGGGAATAAATGACTAGCCCAGATAACTTAGTTGTTTTTGTTTTGCTATTTCCGCGCTTTTTTTGCTCTTTTCTATGATTTTCTTTATTCTACCCTCAAATTCTTCAGCCTTCTTTACTAGCGGCATATAATCAACTTTTAGGCCAAGGTATTTGTCAATAACCTCAATGGCCTTTGCTGCTGCTCTGCTGTCGGGTAAATCTGTGTGTGTTTCAACGAAGATACAATTTATGTTTACAGTTCTCGCTAAAGAAAGCATTGAAGCAGTTACTCCCATAATAACACCCTCATTTAGTTTTGGTACACCTTTTTGTTTAAATTTTCGGTTTTCTTTAGTTGAAAAATAAAATGCAAGAGGGTCTTCTGAGATTTGTGGGCTTGCAACACCTTCTATAACTACTATCTCCCTTGCCTTTAGATCTTTTGCAAGTTTTAAAATTGTAGAAGCAATATCCCATTCAAGACCAGCAACATTTAATAAAGCATTAATAATTATTATATTTTCTTTTTTAGCATAAAAAATCTCCAGGGGCTTGATTATTTCTTTATTATGAACAGCAACCATAGCAGGCAATTCCTTTCCATAGATTTCACCAATTGGTTTAGCATTAAGGTGATCTATCAAGAAGCCTGTGGCTATTGTTCCAACTAAACCAAAACTTGGAAAACCTTGAATAATAATTGGGTTTTTTGGTTTAACCTTTAGGGTGTATTCCATTAAATTATAAAGAACTGCATCCCTTTATAATATTTTCTATTTCCGAGAAATTTAAAAAGCTTAAAAATTTTTGTTCGACATGAAAAGAGAAGAGTGGTTAAAATTTGTTGAAAAAATAAAAGAAGAAGTAGAAAAAGAAAGACAAATAGTTTCAGAAAAAGAAGCTGTTCCAAAACTGAAAGAAGCCCTTGAAATTGCATTAAGAGAAACATTACCAAGAGAAAAATTTGGGATTCTTTTTTCTTCAGGTGTTGATTCTGGATTGATTGCTTGGTATTCAAAAATTAATGATTATGAATTTTGCTGTTATACTATAGGCACAGAAAATTCAAAAGATCTTTTATTTGCAAAGAAAATTGCCAAAAAATATAAGCTACCATTAAAAACAAGCACCATCAATGAAGAAAAATTATTGAAATGCTTAAAAAGTTTAAAAAGAATTTTAAAAAATCTTGACACCGTAAAAGCAGGTGTTGGAGCTGCTACTTTTTTAACCCTTGAAATGGTCAAAAAAGACAATTTAAAATTTGCTATATCTGGTTTAGGATCAGAGGAAATATTTGCTGGTTATAAAAGGCATGAGATAGCTAACAATGTACAAGAAACATGCTGGCAGGGTTTGCAAGCTATGTATGAAAGAGACTTGCAGAGAGATTTTCCAATTGCAAAGTATTTCAAAATTAAACTTCTCACTCCATTTTTGCATAAAAAAGTAATAAAGACAGCAATGCAAATAAGCGCAGAGTTAAAAATTAAAGGTGATATTAAAAAATATATTCTAAGAAAGACATCACTTAGATTTTCCTTGCCAGAAGAAATAGCTTTTAGAAAAAAAATCGCTGCCCAATATGGAAGTGGTATCGATAAACTTCTTGAAAAACTTGCAAAGAAAGAAAAACTCTCAAAAGCAGAATTTCTAAAAAATATCTAAAAAGAAAAGCCAGCACCCACCTTAAGGCAGGCACCGGCTATCTCAAAGGGGGGTTAGTCAGGCTTACTTAGAAACCATGTCGATGCCAAGCTCCTGTGACATTTCTTGAGCTTGTGATTCTCTTTGCTGAAGAGCACCTCTTCCAAGTACGTACGGAGATTTAACGCCAGTAATAATTGTCATGACCCTAAGCTTACCTTCCATGCCTTCTTCTATTCTTGCTCCCCAGATTACATTTGCATCAAGGTCAAGAGATGCTGTAACTATTTCACCAACCCTTGTGACTTCTTCCAGCGTTAGATCCTCTCCTCCAGATATGTGGATTAAAGCACCAGTAGCGCCTTCATATGTAACATCCAACAATGGATTTGATAACGCACGTTTTGTTGCTTCTTCAACTCTGTTTTCAGAAGCAGATTCTCCTACACCAATAACTGAAACTTCACCATTTGCCATTATTGCCTTAACATCTGCGTAGTCGAGATTTACTAAACTTGGCACAGCAATTGTTTCTACTATACCTTTAATCATTGTACTAACCAATTCATTAGCCACAGCGAATGCTTGCTGGATTGGAAGCTGGCCAGCAATTCTTACCAATTTATTATTATCAATAACAATAACAGTATCACATTCCTGTGTGAGTTGCTGCAAACCAAATTCAGCTTTTTCTATTCTTGCTCTTTCTATATCAAAAGGCATTGTTACTGTGCCTATAACAATAGCGCCAAGTTCTTTAGCTATTTTAGCTATCATAGGGGCACCACCAGTACCAGTGCCACCACCCATTCCTGCACACACAAACACCATATCAGCATCTTGCAATGCTTGCTTGATTTCTTGTAAGCTTTCTCTAGCAGCTTCTTTTCCCTTTTCCATAAAACCACCACAACCAAGTCCACGTGTTAAGGTTCTGCCAATAAGGATCTTTTTGTCTCCAGAACACATATCAAGATGTTGCTTATCTGTATTAACAACAACAATCTCTGCTCCTTTAACACCTTTCCTATGCAACCATGTTACCATATTTCCACCAGCGCCACCAACACCGATAACTTTTATGTTTGCTTGTCCTACTTTTAGTCCTTCTGTGTCGAATTTGTTTTCTTCAGCAGCTTTCAATGCGTTTTGCATTATAAATTCCATCTTTTTTTGACCCCCTTTATTGTTTTTTGATATATATTTCCTGGAATAACAAACTTTATATACCAAGTTTGTATTCCATTTTACAGAACAAGTTTATACAACTAATTAAGAATAAGCCCATACCTTTAAGCCCAAGCTCAATAAGCCCAAATGAAATTTAAATATTTCTTGGTTTTTAATTACCCTTAGGCAGTATATAAATTTTATTTTTGTTTAAAATATATTTTCTAAAATATAAAAAAGTTTTAAAAATTCTAAATTTTCTTAAAAACAATGCAAGTTAATAGTTACGTAGAAGTAATTTGCAAAGATAACCAAAAGTTGAAAGGCATTTTAATGCCAACAAAATCAAAAGATTATGTTTTTTTAAAACTTGATAATGGCTATAACATTGGGGTAGAAAAGAAAAAAATAAAGGAAATAAAAAAAATTAAAGAAGTAAAAATAAAAAAACCAAAACTTGAAAAACCAAAAAAGAATCCAAGATTAAAAAATATTCTAATTCTACACACAGGCGGCACTATTGCTTCAAGGGTAAGCTATACAACGGGTGGTGTGATTGCAACATTTACACCTGAAGACTTACTTGATATGTTTCCAGAGTTAAAAGAGCTTGCAAACATTGATTCAAAATTACTTTTCAATATTTTCTCGGAAAATATGAATTTTAAACACTACCAAATTGTTGGAAAAGAAATTTTTAAGCAAGCTAAGAAGTATGATGGTATTATTGTTACACACGGCACAGATACTATTTGCTTTACTGCAACAGCTCTTTCTTTTATGCTAGAAAATTTACCAATTCCGGTTTTGCTTGTTGGTGCTCAGCGTTCTTCTGATAGACCAAGTTCTGATGCAGGAATGAATTTAATATGTGCGGCTAAATTCATAGCTAATACAGATTTTAAAGGCGTGGCAATCTGCATGCATGAAACAAGTTCTGATGAAGCATGTTTGATAATGCCCCCTTGCAAGACAAAGAAGTTGCATACAACAAGAAGGGATGCGTTTAAAGTTGTTAATGCCTTACCTTATGCAAGAGTCTTTTACAAGAAAAACAAAATTGAAAAGCTTTGTGATTGGCCTACCCATCAAGGAAAATTTAAATTGTTTGATAAATTTGAAAACAAAGTAGCAATTTTAAAATGCTACCCAAACATGAATGCAGGGATTATAAAGGGTTTTAAAGGTTACAAAGGGCTTGTACTTGAAGGAACTGGCTTAGGGCATATGCCAATAGAATCTGGAAATGAAAAGAATTTCAAAGCACTAAAGGAACTAATAAGTTCTGGTTGTGTTGTAGTGATGACGTCACAATGTATATTTGGAAGAACACATATGCATGTTTATAGCACAGGTATTAAACTAAAGGAAGCAGGTGTAATTTCTGGTGAAGACATGCTTACAGAAACCGCATACATTAAGCTGGCATGGCTTCTTGGCAATTATAATTTAGCAGAAACAAAAAATTTAATCAGAAAAAACCTCAGGGGAGAAATTTCTGAAAGAATACTCTATGATGAAGAATTTCTAAGCTTAGAATGAACATTTTTGAGTTGTTAAGCAAAATTAAATGGGATCCAAATGAAAAACCAGGAGAATACATTATTTATTATTATGATAGGATTGAAAATAAAAACAAGGAAATAAGATTTACAGAAATAGAAGAATTTAATTCCGCTTATTTTTACATTGTTAAAAATGGGAAAGATATTGCCATACCATTGCACAGAGTCCGTGAAGTAAGGCGCGATGGAAAATTAATTTGGAAACGTTAATCAGGATGCTACTTTCTCTATTTCAATCCCATATTTCCCTGGTAATCTTGGAATTGCCTTTCTGTAAGCATCTTGTACAATTTTAACACCTTGCTCCTCTACCTTTGCTAAAGCAACTATTGTTCCCTTTTTAACTCTTGCTGCCCTCCCTACAGGCTTTCCAAAAGAGTGGGCCATTCCTGTTTGCATCCTATCTGCACCAGCGCCTGTAAGCATTTTATTTTCTCTTAGTATGTGATGCGGAAAAACATTAATCTTAAAGAAGTAATTTGGACCAAGATACCTTTGCAATGTTCTATTAATTACCATCCTAATTGATTCCAAGGAATTGTCTCTTATATTGTGGTCAATTTTTGATACAAGCTTAACAATAACTGGAAATTTTCTTTTTTTGTCTCCAAACTCATATTTTGTTGTTTTTAAGGCAGGTACAGTTGCTATAAATGACTCTCTTTTAAACCTGCTTACTCTCGTGTAAGGTCTTGTTAGATTTCTATAACATTTACCTTTTCTCAGTGCCATTTTAACTTATTTCAGCATGCGTAGCAATTGCTTGCCCAGGCAAACCTCTTTCAAAGATTGCCCTTACAGCACCTTTATTACCATGAGGAGCAACAATCTTTCCTTTTATTGTTTTTCCAGATTGCGAAACCCAGATAACTTCTTTGTTCACGAGTTCCTTTGCTTTTTCTCTGCTATCTATACCATCAACTTTTAAAATTATATGGTTGCATTTCTGCGTATGTCTGCCGCGTCTGTAATTCATTATGAGCGCTTTCATGTAAAAATTGCTAAAAATTTGTATTTATAAATTTTTAGATTATGAACTCTATGTCTTTGCCGTAAAGATCGCGTAAGCTCTCTAAGGTTTTTTCTTTAATTGTTATGCTAACAGGCATCTTGATCTTGCTTAATATATTCTCAAAGTCCTCAAGCGAGCAAGATTCTACTTTTGATAAACTGCCATCTGATTTTATTTTTGCCTTAACAATCTTTTTTTCAGGAGCCTTGACATCTTCAACAATATATATGTTGTCTTGATAGATTATAGCTTCTCCAAGGTGCTCGCCATATTTGAATTTTATTTTTGCCTTTTCAAGTTCAAAGAATTTTTTCCTTTCCAAATACTCAAGCATGGATTTAAAAAATATTCTAGCATCGCGTCTTATCTTCTCTATCTCTTCACTTGAATATTTTTTCTTGGTAAATTCTTTTTTTAAATTAACAATATCTTTCAGCACCATAACAAATGCAAGTGGAAATTTCTCTTTTTCTGCAAGCTTCTTGAATTGGTTTACCAAATTTTGCTCTGTGGCTTTAATACCATTAGCTTCAAGAATATCTTTTGCCAATTTTACACAAGCTTTGTAGGTT
>CAZCBT010000014.1:0-12401 GCA_964497015.1 Candidatus Woesearchaeota archaeon
GATAACAGGACTGTTGATTTTGATCTTTATTTTGACGATCCAGATGGAGATCACTTGAATTATAGTATTTTTGGCAATGAAACAATAGATGTTGAAATAAATAATGAAAACGGGAAGATAACATTCTTTTCCGGAGATTCTGCTGTAGTGGAAGAGATGTATGTTATTGCTACTGACGAGTACGGTGCAGAAGCAAGAAGTAATAATTTTACATTTAATGTTACAGAAATTCCAAGTTGCCAGCCGAATTGGAGTTGCTCCCCATGGGGACCTTGTATTAATGGAACACAAAACAGAACTTGTATTGATTTGAACAATTGTAGCACTAGCGAAGGAATGCCTGATTTAAATAGAACATGCACACCAGAACCAACCTGTGAAGGTGGGGACCTGTGCCAGCTTGATTGTCCTAACGGAGATCCTGATTGTAGTTGTGAAGTGCAGAATGGGATTGTTTGTTCAGCTACAGAAATATGTAATGGAACAGAAATTCAATACAATGGCTCAGGAGTTTGTTGTTTGGGTGTTTGCCAACCAGAAGGAGCTACTTATGGAGGCCAGCAGCAAGACCAAGTTGAAGAAGAAACAGGAGGCTCAAGAATTTTAATAGGCACAAGTATAATTTTAGGTGTTATCTTGGTGTTAGTAATAATCTTGCTTGTAAACAAATTTATTAAAAAACCTGTTTTGCCAGAAAAAAAGCCTTCTCAAGTAAAAGAGACATACATCCCAAAAACAAAACCCCCAGCTGAAGTAAAACTTGCTGAGAGGCCTCCAGAAAAGCAAGGAATAAGGCCAGCAAATCTTGATAAACTTCAAGAATATGTTAGGAAGGCATTCGAGGCTGGTTATTCTATAAGTAAACTTAAAGAAGATTTGTTAAAAGCGGGTTGGAAGCAAGTTTATGTGGAAGAGGCTATTAATATAGAAAGACTAAGGCGTTACATAGAACACAAACTTCATGAAGGTGTTTCAAAGGAAGAAATTATTCAAAGCTTAAAACTTAAGGGTTGGACTGCCGAGCAGATTAACAAAGCATTTAAATATGTAAAATTTAAACCATTGTTCTAAAAATGGCTTGGATTGAAATTAGTGGAATAGTTGGCTATTCAGAAGAACTATTACCCAATCACAGAGCCTTACTTGTAGACCTTTTTGCTTTGGATTATAAGCTAAGGAAAAGACTTGAGAAATTCTACTCAATTGATGGTTGGAAAAAAATTTTAAAAAATTGGGAAAAAACAAGAAGTGATATAGAACAAAAATACAATTTAACCTGCAGATTCTTTTATGCTATGAATGATAAAAGAGTAATCGGATTTAACAATAGCTTGGAGAGTATTATTAAGATTTTTAAAGAATATGGAATAAAAAATGATGAAATTTTTGTGATGGGATTGACATATAAGAAATATAATGAACTTGTAACGCAGACGATATGAATAAAAATGAAGATTAAAAAAACTGCTAAAAGAGTCTGGAGATTTTTGTGGTATGAAGATAGCTTAACTTCTTGGGTTGTTAGTATTGTACTTGCTGTATTGCTTATAAAATTTGTTGTTTATCCTGCCTTGGGATTAATTTTAGGAACAAAGCTACCAGTAGTTGCTGTAGTGTCAAGCAGCATGGAACACAACACAAGAAATTTTTCATTGTGGTGGGAAAAAAACAAAAATTTTTATGAGAATCTCAACATTAGCAAGAAAGATTTTGAAAATTTTATTTTTGCTAATGGATTTAACAAAGGCGATATAGTAGTGCTTTTTGGCACTAATCCAAAAAAGCTAAAAGTTGGAGATGTTATTGTTTTTAGAGGCAGCCTAAAAAATCCAATAATTCATAGAATCGTTAAAAAATGGAAGGAAAATAATAGCTATTATTTCCAAACAAAAGGCGACAATAATCCTGCTTCAAGAAATGATGAACTTAGGATAGGAGAAAAATTTATATATGGGAAGGCTGTTGCAAGAATACCCTGGCTGGGGTGGGTAAAGATAATGGCTATTGAAATACTTAAGCTAGTAACTTAAAAATGTTCTGCCCCAAATGTAAATCAATACTCGTACCAGTAAAGATGCCTAGAAGTGTGAAGCTTGTTTGTAAGAAATGTGGCTATACAGGCAAAGAAACACCTGTTATAAAAGAAAAGATTCAGCAAAAAGAAATTGAAATTACAAAGCATGAGGTGCCATTTCCAAAAGTAAAAATAAAATGTCCAAATTGCGGAAATAAAGAAGCATATTTTTGGACACAACAAACAAGATCTGCGGATGAGCCAGAAACAAAGTTTTATGAATGCACAAAATGTGGCCATAGATGGAGGGAATACTCATGATTGGTTTGCTTGCTTTGGGATATTATGGAATTGTTGTTTTAGTTGTGCTAACAATTTGGGGTTTGTATTGGAAGATAAGAGGCTTGTGGAATTCTGCTAGAGATAGCAATAAACTTTGGTTTGCTTTAATTTTCTTTTTTAACACAGCTGGCATTTTGCCTATTGTTTATATATACTATGTTAGAAAGCGCAGAAAAAGCAAAAAATTTAAATAAAACAGAATTTTGCTTTTTAATATGGCAGAATTTTTGATAATGCCTGTAATCGTGCTTGGAATTGTTCTTGGTTTGTATGAGTTAATTCTTATCCATAAGGATGAAAGTTTTAGAGGAAGCCATTGGCTTGGGCATGGATTGCATTGTGTAGCAATCATGATAGTTGCTTTGTTTATAACAATGAATACAGAATACTTTCTTGAAATTACTGGATTGTTGGAAAGTGGAATACCATTTATTAGTAATCCACTATTGCTAAGGATAGCTGTAGGTATTATTCTAAACATTAAGATGCATGCTACTTCTGCTGTTATTCGCGGCGGAAGACTTGCTACTAGAGGCATGGCAGAACATTGGACACATACTACAATTATTTCTGCTTTAGTTGTTATAGCACCTTATGTATGGCCTTATATAGCACCATTGCTTCCTGAATGGCTGCAGTAAGCTTTTAAATCTTGCGAAAACTATAAAAGCAAGTAAGAAATATGTTATTTACAATGAAACTCGTGCTCGATGATGCAAGATTGCTTAAAGAACCGATTAGCATAATTTCCGAGCTTGTGAATGAAGTTAAGCTGAAATTCTTGAAAGATAAAATCGAGCTAGTAGCAATGGATCCTGCTAATATTTCTATGGTTGTATTTCATCTTCTTGCTAGTGCTTTGCAGCAATACGAGGCTTCTGATGAAGAGATTGTTATAAGCTTAGATAACTTGAAAAATATATTAAAAAGAGCAAAGCCCAATGATAAACTGGTTATGGAATTGCAGGATAACAAGCTTAAAATACAACTTAAAGGTGAGTCCATTAGAAATTTTGATTTGAGCTTGCTTGATTTAAGCGTTGCGGATCAAAAAGTTCCAGAGTTGAAATTTAATGTTAAGGTTAAAACAAACACTGCTTTGCTCAACGAAGCAATAGAAGATGCTAGCGTGATTAGTGATGCTTTATGTTTTGCTGTTAAAGACGGTAAGTTCTTTGTTGACACAGAAGGAAATTTTAGCAAAGCAAACATAGAACTAGCTTCAGAAACTTTTGTTGAATCTTCGGTACAGGAAGCAAGAGCAAAATACGCTATTGAGTACCTTAAGAAAATTGCAAAAGGTGCGAAGCTTGCTGATAATGTTACCTTGCAATTTGACACAGATTATCCTTTAAGGGTTGATTATGAAATTAAAGATAAGCTTTTGCTTGCTTTCTTGCTTGCCCCAAGAGTTAGCAACGAGTAAAAAGTTTTATAAATTACTTTAATGTTTTATTTTTATGCCTAAAAAAGCTCAAGTTACTGCCTTTATAATTGTTGGTGTTAGTTTTGTGTTAGCTATGGTGTTTATTTTCTTTTTAAGAAATTCTATTATAGAAGCTGTTAAAGGTGAAGCAGGAACAAGAGCTATTTTGAATAACAAAATGAATTCTATCGAAAGAAAAATTTATGAATGCATAGAAGACTTAACTGTACCTGCTATTAAAACACTTGCTAAACAAGGTGGAACTTTTAATAATATAAATTATATTGTTTTTAATGGAGACAAAATAGAATATCTCTGTGAAATGGGAGAAGAAAAAGGGATAAATCATCCACTTTTGTTAAATGATGTAGCAAGTAGGTTAGAGAATTACCTCCAACCAAAGTATGAAGAGTGTATTTCTTTAGAGGATTTTAGAACTAGAGGTATAGAAATGGATGCTGGGGAGATGAAAACAAACATAACCATAAAAGACAAACAAGTTGTAGTAGAAATTGTTTGGTCTATATCTTTAGAAAGAAAAGGCATTAAGGTGGAGAAAGAAAAATTTGTAAGAGAAATTGATCTTCCTTTAGGGAAATTGATTGAAGCCGCGAATGATGTTCTTAATACGCATTGCTTTGCCGGGACTTTTAATCCTTCGTTGTATTCTATTTCACATAATCATGAATTTGCTGTCTTAAGATATTATGTTGGAAAAAACGTTGTTTACAAAGTACTATATAAAGACACAAAATATGGTTTTCCATTTCAGGTAGGGATTAAGAATGTCCAAGCTTAGATACACTAAAGCGGTATTTCAAATTTTTATAGTATTGTGTTCTATATTCTTAGTGTACTTTACACAGGATGTAGATGCTGGGTGCTGTGCAAAATTTACGATAAACGGAGAAGTTCATTATTGTGAAAGTTTACCAAGTGGAGCGAATTGTGAAGGCACTAATAACCCACAAGTGGATTGTGTTTATACAACCCTTAATGGTGCTTGCCAAAAAGTTACTTGTTTTATAAATAATGTATGCCATTACAATATGCCAAGAATAGAATGCGAAGAAAAGGGTGGCACTTTTAATCCTCCTGCAGAAGCGTGCCAAGAGGGATGCTGCCTGTTGCCTGGAAATTGTTTTCTTACTACTCAGGCTGATTGTGATGCAAAACACGGGACTTTTAGGCAAGATATCCTTCTCCCACATGATTGTATAATGGAGTGTAGAGGTACAGAGCGAGGATGCTGTGTTACTGATGAAGGCTGCACATTTGTTAAAAGAGAAGATTGTGAAAACCTTGGTGGAGGGTTTCATAATGGAGAATTTTGTTCAAGTTCAAACCTTCAAAACAAATGTGGTTGTGTAGCCCACAATCATACTGGTTGTTTGGACTATGATCTTAACCATGTTTATTGGTTTGATAGTTGCGGCAATCCAGAAGAACCAAAAGAGGAATGTCCAGAAGGTATTGAGATTTGTACAGAAAGTGATGGGAAAGCTTGGTGTGAGGAAATAAGCTGCGAAACCACTTGGGATAATCCAATAGTAAGTATAGATGGTGTCCCTCGAAAAAATGGCGAGTCATGGTGTGAATATCATTCTCCCACTGGTCCTGGATTGGATTTGCCTGGGAGCACTCATTATATTCACTCTTGTGCATATGGACTTGAACATGCAGAGCCTGCTGTTCCCGAGGGAGGAAGGGAAAAAATATGTGTTGCAAAGGAGCAAGATTTTGGAAATGGATTGATAATGAGCGTTGCTTTAAACTTGGAGAATAGATATGATGACTGTTTACAACAAACAACAAAAGAAGCTTGTGAGGATGCTTATTACAGAGATTGTATTTGGATGGGTGGGAAATGCTTACCGAGAGTGCCGCCTAGCAATACCAATTTTTGTAACGAAGGGGATATGGTTGTTACAACAGTATGGAAATGTCGCGTAACAGCAAGTGGTAAAAGATGTCGCCTTACAAGTTCTGAAGAATGTTGTGAAGACGAAGATGATTGTAAAATAGTTAATAGTGTTTATGCCAATGAGGGAAAGTTGCATGAAAAAGACAATTTTAATCTAAAGAATTTAAATTATTTTTGTATGAGTTTGGGAGATTGTGGCGCTTCTCTTAATGTGGGGAACACTTTTTCTGGAAAGGGATTTTATAGAGATTGTGCCTTAAAAAGCCATTGTAAAGATGGCGATGCGAAGAAGTGTAAAAAAAGGGTTGGTGAAGAAGATTGGAGGAGTATGTATGGTGAAACTTTTGCTACAGCTACGCCTGGATTTAACTTTAAATTTGGTACTACAGAGGAAGAACCTAAAGATTATTGGGAGAGGCTTGGTGACGATTTAGAAAGTGGTTGGCATAAGCCTTTGATTACAGGCACGGCAATAGATATAGTTATAGCAGGTATTTTGGCTAAATTTGCTGGAGTGACATTTGGGAAAGCTTTTATAGCACTTATGAGCAACCCTGCTGGTTGGATTATTCTTGGAATTGGCTTTGGCGGGTTTTTACTTTGGGAAATAATTTCCAATCTTTTAGAAAGTTGCCACACAAAGGATGTAACTATTGATTGTAAACCATGGCAACCACCAGAAGGAGGAGAAGAATGCTGGAGATGTTCTGCTCCAGACACAGAATGCAAGAATGGAAAGTGTGGTTTGTTACCAACTGATGAAGACGGCAATGTAATAGATGGTTATCAATGTTTAGAATATACATGTTGGAGTTTGGGAAAGGCTTGCCAATTTATACCTGGAGACCAAACTGTAGATGGAATTTCAAAATGTATTAAAGTCCCACCACCAACAGACGTTTCACCTCCAGTAATAAAAATTGATAGAGATAAGACATTGAGTTCTCTAAAATGTTGTACAACTAACTCTCAAAAACAAAAGTGCTCAGAAACAAGTTGTTCGATTTCAGAAACAGGCTTGTCAGCAACCATTAGTCCATTAGTTTCCACAGAAAGGGTTATAACAATTACAATTAAAACTACATATTCAGATGATAGCCCTTATTTTACGGTTTGTGGAGTCTCAAAAGAGCCCCCCACTCCTGAAAATCCATTAAGTGTAGATTTTATGAACCTTTTAGATTATGGATTAGCAGGCTCTGAGCATAACATAACAATTCCAAATGTTGAACTAAAAAGTCTAGACTACGGCGAAGAACTAAAATTGTATGTAAAATGTAAACCTGCAGAAGGTGTACCAGGAACAGAAACACCAGTTCCTTTTGTTATTACAATGGTGCCACATTTTGGGCCTGATCTAACACAACCCGTAATAGAATGGTTTGATCCGTCTGCACAAACACCACATAATTTCGTTGCACACGATGCAGAATCAAAAGTTGTGATATTTGGAATTAGTGAGACAATAGCTTCCGATCCAATCTTAGGAACGAGAGGCGAGTGTAGAGTTTCCAGAGAAAATGTACCTTTCGATCAAATGGATCCAGAGAAATCGGTAGTAATTTGTCCAGAACCAAGTTTAAATCAACAGCAAATTTGTAGAACAGAGCTGAGAAATTTTGTTGAAGGAGAAAACAAATTCTATTTTGCATGCAATGATACTTCTGGTAACATAGGGCAAACTGTAGAATATACACTAATAAAAACACCACCGCTAAACATTACAGAATTCTATCCAAGTTCAACAGAATGCTATTGGCAAGATGGAGAAATTAATTGCTACACATATAACATAACACTCAGAGCAGTTACACAAGCTGGAGCTTTAAATGGGCAAGCCAATTGCTCTTATGGCAAGTCAGAGACAAACATAATAGATCAATTCTACCAGACAGGAAGCACAGAGCATATTCAGCCAGAATTGTACTTCTTTGCTCCAGGAAGATATACTTATTATGCTATTTGCCAAGATGTTGCAGGAAATAAAGCTGTAAAAAGTGTGACATTTAACATTAGAATTGATAGAAATCCACCAGAAGTTAAAGCAGTTAAAAAAGAACAAGGAAATTTGGTTTTGACAATAAGCGACGAAATACCAGAAGCTGTTAGTTGTGAATATGCCCATGAGTCATTTGTTGCTGGTAAGGGTACTGCCATGCAATCAGACATGCAAGGACACTTCTATGCTGGTTACAAAGAGAATAGTATTTATTATATTAAATGCTATGACAAATTTGGCAACGCCATGAAAACTTTGAAAGTGCTTACTTAAATTTTAGAATAAATGAAACTTATATAAAATTTATAAGTTTTGTTTAGTCCATCTTAAAAATCTAGTTTTATTAAAAAGGAATTGCTGATCTTAACGCTTCAAAGTGTTGAAATAAAAAGTTTTATAAATTACTTTAATGTTTTATTTTTATGCCTAAAAAAGCTCAAGTTACTGCCTTTATAATTGTTGGTGTTGTTTTGTTAATAATAGTAGCTTTAATTTACGCTTTACGCGAATCCGGAACTTTCGTGCCAACGCAAGAATTTCTTGGGTTAAAACTTAATTATGTTAAACAAAAAGTTGATAGTTGTGTTAATGAAACAACTCATGAATTTATGAATAAGGTTTCTATGCAAGGTGGTATTCTTGAGCCAGCAACATATCGCTTATATAATGGTTATGAGGTTGCTTATCTCTGTACAGACATTCCTGAAACAGATCTTTGCCTCAATAACATGCAAAGTTTAGCAAATATTAAAACACAACTTGAAAATTATTTGAGAGAAAAAGTTCCAAGTTGCGTGAATGTTAATGGAATGAAAAAGAAGCTGTTCTTTCCAGAAATAAAAGATGCTAGGTTTGATGTTAAAGCTGATATTTTAGAAGACAAAATTATATTAAGCGTAAGCTATCCTATTACATTGATGAAAAAAGAAACTAGCTTGAGCTTAGAGGATCATGATGTTGCTGTAAAAATACCGTTTGGAAGATTGTATGATGTAACCTATGATATTATTAACAGCGAAGCCACTACTGGGACATTTTTTCCTTTGGTGTATATGCTTGCCAAACGTGGCAAGGTTGAAATTTACAAGGATCAACCATATCCTGACAAAGTTTATGTGCTAACAGATGCTGAAACAGGATTTAAGTTTCAGTTTGCCGTAGAAGGTGAAAGCGAACATGAAATGGTATAAGTTAGCTTTGCTACTTGCAATTGCAATTTTTATTAGTGCTAGCTTTGTTTATGCTCAAGATGTTTGTTGTGAACTAACAAAGAGTGGACAAACTTGTCAATATGTGCCAGAATCTGAATGTGCTCCTGGTGCTCATAAAGCACAAACAAATTGTTATTTTACTAGTTTCTGCAAACCAGTTTGTTGCTTTATAGAAGATGAGGGAAGATGCCAGGCAAACATGCCTTTAGCTACTTGCTTAGCAAACAATGGAACTTTTTCTGACGATGCTAGTTGTGAATCTGTTGCCCAATGTAAAAAGGGCTGCTGCTTGTTTGGAACAGAGGCAAGTTTTGTTACAGAAGTAAGGTGCAGATTGCTTTCTAAAGTTCATGGTGGATTGAATGCAACTTTCAGAAGTGATATCACGGATGAACTTTCTTGTGTTAATCTTGCAAGAAAACAAGAAAAAGGCTGCTGTGTAAAAGCAGAAAACGATTGTGTTTATACAACAAGAGATGCTTGTGGATTGCCGACCAGTGTAAGTTTTGGGGAAACAGGTTTCTTTCCTGATATATATTGTTCCAATCCAAAATTAGGACTTTGTCAATGTACAAGTCATGCTAAAAAAGGCTGCTTACCAGGAAGCGATGATGTTTATTGGTTTGATAGTTGCGGCAATCCAGAAGATGTTGCTAAGCATTGCGATTATGCCGAAGGTGAGCTTTGTGGCAAAAATCCAAATACTGGTGAGTATGATTGTTTAAGTGTTAACTGCAAGGCTCCGTATGATATTTACGATAAAGATGGTAGAATTTTGTGGAGTAAAGGTAGCGTTATTAAAAATGGCGAGTCTTGGTGCGAGTATGATATCAATCCTGGAAAGTGGAACAAAGGAGATATTCCTTTGGGCAGAAGTAAGGACTTGCCTGGATCAAGATATTATAGGGGAATTTGTATTAATGGTAAGGTACTTGTTGAACCTTGTAAGGATTATAGGGAAGAATGGTGCGTAGATGATGAAACAACAGTTGGAGATGAAGAATATCATGTGGCGGCTTGCATAGTAAATAAGTGGCAAGATTGTCTAGCTCAAACTTCGAAAAGGGATTGCGAGAATTATTACGCAAGAGACTGCAAATGGATAGATCTTGGTGATGGTGAAGGTTATTGCTTGCCTTACATTCCACCAGGCTTTAGATTCTGGGAAGGTGAAGGTACAGATATTTGTGGTGCTGCTAATAGCGAATGTACAGCTTTGATCTATATTAGTGGCTTGGCAAAAGCTGCTGGGGACCCTAAAGCTCTAGAAGATCTTGCTGAAGTTACACATTGGGTCGCTAATCCTTTTGGCGATCAAAATACCCTTAATACAATTTGGCAAACTCTTACTGGGACTGAGGAGATAGGAGAAGTAAAGTGTATTGAAAATTGTGGGTGTTTTAAAAGAGAAAATATGGTTGGAATGATGAATTTTTGTAGATCTCTTGGTGATTGTGGGGCGCATTTCAATGTAGAAGGTATAGCTACACTTAACGGATTTTTAAGAAGTCCAAAGGACGAAGGTGATTTAGAAGATAAAGAAAAATTTGCTGCTCATGCTTTTTGCCAAGAAGAAACTCCCAAAGGAGAAGAGCATCCTCCAAAGTGTAAAGAGTGGTTTGGCGATGCTTTAGAAGAAAAAGATCTTCTCCATTGGAGATATACAAAATTAGAAACAGGCGCTCCCGAAAAAGGGAAAAAGAAAGAAGAAGAAATGTATGGAACTCTTGCAACACAATTTTTAGGTCATGGCATCAGGGCTGGTATACGCGACGCTATTATTTTAGGGCTTGCTAAAGGAAATCAACCTGTTGTGAGACAATTTTTAAGAAGAGCAATCTCTCCATTCCGATTAGGTTTGCAACCGCTTTTAAACGCAAAAGAGAATAAATTCTCACAATTTATGGAAGAGCTTTTTAAAACTCCAGATTGGATGTACAAGCCAGGTGATGTTGTAGCAGATAAGGTTCTTGAAAATTTTAAAATTACGCCGCCTGCCGAACCACATGTGGTTACTCCCAAATATGATTTGGGCAAGTTAAATAATATTTTACAAGAAAAAGGTATTCTAAAGGAAGGCGAACTTGTCTCCCAGGAGAATCTTGGGGATGTTTTAGAGAAGTTTAGACAACAAGACCCAGGGGGTTATGCCGATTTCTTAAAAGACCAGGGAGTTAATCCTAAAAGCTGGCCAGGAAGATTTTCTAAGGGGTTGAATATTGCTCAATGGATTTGGGAGGGTATAAAGTTATACGATTCGCTTGCAGCAGAAACAAAAGAAGTTACAATAAGCTTCGAATGTAAACCATGGCAAGCTCCTTTAAATCCAGGCCAGCAGCAATGTGAAGCTTGCAATCCACAAAAAGGAACAAGAACAGAATTCTTAAAATGTTCAGAATATAAATGTAAAAGTCTTGGCCAAGGTTGTGAATTGATCAACGAAGGAACAGGCAATGAAACTTGCGTTGCTTTAAATCCTCGTGACGTTACACCACCAAAGATTTCTCTTTACAAAGAAGGTTTGCCTGTTGATTATAGGAACCACATTAAAGAAACAACAAGGGGTTATGAGATTACAAAATCATTTGATGCTTATCAAGTGTTTACGCTAGCTATCCAAACTGACGAGCCAGCAAAATGTAAATTCAGCTTAGATCCACAAAAACCTTATGAAGAAATGGAAGGCGTGTTTGGCTCTGGAATATTTGATTATATACACATTCTGCAAACAGTTATCCCACAGGCAGATGTTATAAAATTTGCTCAAAATGGAACAATGTCTTTTGCTCCATTGCCTGGATTGGATTATACTTTATATATCAAATGTAAAGATGCTAGGGGAAATCCAACACCAGGACCAGCGTATTACATCAAATTCCACATTGACCAAGGTCCAGATGTAACACCACCAATAATAGAAGGATTTAGCATACCAGACGGAACTTATGTAAAATATGGCATTAATGAAACAGACATAACAGTTTTTGTTAACGAGCCCGCTGATTGCAGATGGGATTTAACTTGCAAGAACTTTGAACAAATGAATCACAGCTTACAATGCTCCTCTACGCCAGACGACATTGGTCTTTATGAATGTACAGGAAAAATATCTCCAATAATTGATCAAGTAAAGAATGTATTCTACTTCCGCTGTAAAGATCAGCCCCATAAAGCAACCAGCAACCAAGAAAACGAAAGAAATGTTATGGAAGACTGCGAGGGTCTTTCTATTAGAGGTTCGCAGCCACTAGAAATAAAACAAATACTGCCTGCAAACGGCACTGTTATTTATACAAGAAATGTTACGCTTAAGGTGGAAACAGCAAAAGGCGCAACTCTTGATGGTAGAGCAATTTGTTATTTTGGCGAAGATGTTGCAGATATTAACTTAATGACAAAATTCTTCAAAACAAATTCCAGCGTGCATGAGCAAGTATTAACACCAGTAAGAAGAGAAAAGCCATATACATATTATGTAGCTTGCA
>CAZCBT010000015.1:0-12292 GCA_964497015.1 Candidatus Woesearchaeota archaeon
GGTTGTTACTGATTTTTGAGACACCCTAAATAGTGTACTTCCAATTCAGAAAACCAGTACATTCTTTTCAAATGTACAATCATGGTTTATTCTGATTTTAAAACTAAATATGGAGAATTATTTGTTTTCTGAACTGAGAAGGAAATAAGTCAAATTATGAAAATTTATAGACGAGATTCTTCCTTTTACTCCTGATTACGTTATTTTAAATAAATGCCTGATACTGATATAATATGAACATCAGTATGTACGGTTGTACATACAAATATTATAATAGGAGGGGTTTGGAAATGCGTAAGTTTGGAGTTTTTTTGATAATGTTCTCCATTTTGTTGATTAGCAGTATTGGATTTGCGACTTACAAAATTGCTTTTATAGTTAAGGCAACTGACTCAGATTTTTGGCAATACACCATTGTTGGTGCGAAAAACGCGGAGCATGATTTACAAGGTCTTGTGGATGTAACTGTTTATGGACCTCCGTCGGAAGCAGATATTGACAAGCAAATCGCCATTCTTGAAAATGTTGTTAATACGAAGCCTGATGCAATTGTTATATCTTCTACAAGTTCAGATGCTCCTTCTTTGATTCTCGATAGGGCTTATAAAATGGGGATAAAAATCGTACTAATCGATAATTTTGTTTACGACACGCAGTACAACTCATTCTTAGCAACAAACAACAAAGTCGGTGGTGCACTTGCTGCAGAAAAGCTCGTTGAAGCCTTAAAAGCCGCTGGTAAGCCTTTGAAAGGAAAAATAGGTTTGATTAGTGCTATGGCCGGTGTACAAGTCTTGATTGATAGAGACGATGGATTTATTGCTAGGTTAAAAGAGCTTGCACCAAATTTAGAAATTCTTCCAACAAGATATGTTGATAATGATATCGCAGTTGCAGCCAATGCAGCTGAAGATCTTCTGCTTGCGAATCCTGATTTGGTAGGGTTCTTTGCTGACAATAACCATACCGGTGACGGAGTTGCACGAGTTATTGAAGAACGAGGACTTCAGGAAGATATTATTGCTGTTGCCTATGATTCTGATCCTCAAGAAATTGATGCATTAAGAAATGGCTCGTTAAAAGCCCTCATTGTACAAGATCCTCACGGTATGGGTTATAAAGGAGTAATGTTTGCATTTATGGCTATAAATGGGGAGCCTCTTCCAAGTTATTTTGATACGGGAGTATATGTTATAACGAAAGAAAATCTTGAGAAATCGATGTGGATTCTCGATCCGTTTACTAGGAAAAAATATTGATATAGAATTAGTGTAAGATTAACGCATACTACTATTAAAGTGGGCAGCTTTCGTGTTGCCCACTTTAATAGAATAGTAACGTTAAAGTGGGCAGCTTTTGTGTTGCCCACTTTTGAAAAATTTCATTTTGAGGAGGCAAAGAAATGATTCTTACCGAAGATAGTATATGCAAAATTTTTGATAACACTTTGCTGAAACCGGAAGCTACATGGTCCCATATTTCAGCATTTATAGATAAATCAATAAAGTATGGCTTCAGAAATGTAGTAGTTCCTTGGTATGCTATTCCATATGCTATTAAAAAAGTCAGGGGCACAGAAGTTGGTGTTGGTGTGGGTTTAGGCTTTCCACTTGGTTATAGTTCCGTTGAGATGAAATTGCAGGAAATCAAATACTATATATCTTTAGGAAAGGAAGTTACGGACTTCGATATAGTCATTAATATTTCTGCTGTAAAATCTAAAAATTGGGAATATTTGAAAAAGGAGATAAGAACACTCTCTCAAATAGTAAAGAAAGAGAATAGAGTTTGTAAATTTATCATTGAAACAAGTAGGCTTTCTGAAGAAGAAATAGTTAAAGTATGTGAAATAATCGTTGATATCCCAACTGTGGATTTCGTGAAAACCGGCACAGGATTTGGCCCAAGAGCGACTACCTATAGAGATGTCGAACTAATTAATTCTGTCGTGGAAGGAAAGAAAGAGATAAAGGTTTCTGGAGGAGTTAGGACACTAGAGCAAGTTGAAAGGTTCATAAGTCTTGGTGCAAAAGTTTTTGGATCAAGTTCGAGTGTGGAGATTGTTGAAGAGTTTATAAGAAAACGCAAAAATAAAGGGAGAGGTACGAATGGCAACTAATGACTTATTAAAATTAGAGGGAATATGTAAAACGTTCCCGACGGTTAAAGCTCTTGACAATGTGAGTATAAACATCGGTCCAGGTGAGGTTAGAGGGTTAGTGGGTGAAAATGGTGCTGGTAAATCTACTTTAATAAAGATAATTACGGGAGCATATACTAAAGACTCGGGAAAGATGTTTTTTCTTGGTGAGGAAATTAAGAAAAATTCCCCTCTTGTCTCTAAAAAACTGGGCATTTTTGCGGTTTATCAAGATGTTATGGTTGCTCCAGATTTAAGCGTCGCTGAGAATTTTTTCTTGGGAAGTCAGCCTAGTCATGCTGGAATTATTAAATGGGGCGAAATGTATAAGAATGCAAACAAGTTTCTTGAAAATATCGGTTTGGAAATCGATGTCAAAAAAAGCATCAAGGAATTAAGCGCAGCTGAAAGAGAAATGATAGCCATTGCTAAATCTCTTTGGTATGAGCCCAAGTTGGTCATTTTCGATGAACCAACAGCTGTTTTGACGAGAAATGAAACAAGGATACTGTTTAACATTATAAAAAATCTTAAAGAAAAAGGCATTGGTATTATATATATTTCGCACAATCTAGAAGAAGTATTTGAAATATGTGATATGGTAACCATACTAAAAGATGGTTCATTGGTTGGGACATACAAAACTGAAGAACTTGAAAATGTTGATAAACTAATTCCTTTAATGGTAGGAAGAGAAATAAATGAAATGTATTTTAGAAAAGGTAGCGAAATTGGTGATGAAATCTTAAGGATAGAAGGACTTTCTGGGAAAAAATTCGACAATATTTCTTTTAATGTTCGGTCTGGAGAAATTGTTGGACTATTTGGTTTGATGGGTTCAGGAAGAACCGAAATTGCAAGAACGATTTTCGGTGTGGATAAGGCAGAATCAGGGAAAATTTTTGTTAAGGGAAAAGAAATTAAAATTACCAATCCAAATACCGCATTATCCCATGGAATAGGATATTTACCTGAAGATCGAAGAAAGCAAGGAATATTTCCTCAACAAGATATCGACTTTAATGTAAACATTATAAATTATGATAAAGCTATGAATTTTGGATTAATTAATCATAAAAAAGCACAGAAAAATACAATCACTTTTGTGAATAAATTATCCATAAAAATAGGAAGCATTTTCCAGTTAATATCTGAGCTTAGTGGAGGGAACCAGCAGAAAGTAATTATTGCCAGATGGCTTAGCAAGAATTCAGATCTTCTTATTTTTGATGAACCAACAGTTGGAATTGACGTTGGGACAAAGGCTGAAATTTATAGGTTATTTAACGAAATCTTGGAGAAGAAAAAAGGAATTGTCTTAATTTCTTCTTATCTTCCCGAAATAATGGGGCTTTGTGATAGAATCATCGTAATTTCAAATGGCAAAATTGCTGGTGAGGTTAAACGCAAAGACTTTTCAGAAGAATATCTCCTCACACTCGCTATGAAATATGTGATTAAAAATGAGAAAATTAAGGAGGCTGTCTGAAATGGCGATCAGGAAAAAAAAGAAGATTTTTGCAGAGAGAAATCTTCTAATAATTTTAATAGTAATTTGGATGTTTTTAGCATTTGCTACAAAAGGTACTTTTTCCTCATTTAGCAATATTACTAACCTACTCAGACAGTCAGCTATAAATGGTGTTGTGGCTATTGGTATGACATTCATAATAATTACTGGTGGAATTGATCTATCAGTTGGATCGATTGTTGGTCTTTCCGGAATGGTTTACGCCATTCTTACATCTTCAAGGGGGGATTTTCAGCTACCATCTTTTGTTGCTATTGCAGTTGCTTTAGCAATTTCAGCGGTTATTGGTTTGGTTAACGGTATAGCCGTGCATGATGGAAAAGTTCCCGCTTTTATTGCAACCTTAGGTATGATGACACTTGTTAGGGGATTGATTATGTATTTATCAAGTGGAAGAATGGTGACTGGAGTTCCGCTGGGCTTTAGGGAGTTTGCCGTTGATACATTTTTGGGGATACCAGCTCTTGTATGGACTTGGCTGATTATAGCTATTGTAACAGCCTTCATTCTAAAATACACGAAATTTGGTAGAAATTTATATGCAATTGGAAGTAATGTAGAAGCTGCAAGGCTTTCAGGAATTAATATTAGAATTAACATGTATGGTTTTTACAGTTTGGCTGCATTACTTAGTGGTATAGGTGGATTGATGCTTGCTACAAGAATGGCTGCAGGTGTTCCCACAGGGGGACAAGGGTATGAGCTTGATGCTATTGCTTCAGTTGTAATTGGAGGGGCTAGTCTTAATGGTGGCGTTGGAACAATCTTAGGTACTGTATTAGGGGCATTGATAATACAAACTATTAGAAATGGCGGAAATCTTCTTGGGGTTGATCCGTTTATTATGCAGATAATAATAGGTGCAATAATTATTTTGGCTGTGTTCTTTGATCAATATATGAAAACAAGAGAAAAAGGAAAAGGAATAAAAAAATTGTTTAAAAGGGAGGCATAATCATAATGGTGAAAATAAGGAAGATTTTTCATGTTGCAGTTGAAGTACCGGATCTTAACGAAGCGATAGATTTTTATACAAAAATTTTAGATCTTACTCTTGTTAGTAGACATAAGTTACCAGAAAAAAAGTTAGAAGTGGCTTTTATCAGTGGTGAAGGTTGTGAGATAGAACTCATGAGTTATGAAAATAGCAAGGATAAAAAGTTTGTTGAAGAAGAATACTCGCATTTTCAGCATTTGGCATTTGAAGTTGATAATATTGATGAAGCCATGAATAGATTAAGTGAAAAGGGAATAGTTTTTGATTCTGTTGAACCTATTCCAGTGTTTGAAGGAAAAGTTTATTACAATACTTTCAGGGGACCTGGCCAAGAATTACTTGAAATAGCTGAGATTAAACAAAAGGAGAAAGTACTATGAAATTACTAATAGATGATGGAAACATTGAAGCAATCGAATCGGTATTCAAACTTGGTATTTTTTCGGGAATCACAACAAATCCTTCTATCATTAAAAGTAGCAATATGGCTCCTATGGATTTGCTGAAAATTATGCTTAAAAAATTTACCGGGAAGCTTTTTGTGCAATGTGTGAACACAGAGTTGCAGAAAATTAAAGAGGAAGGTGAAAAACTTTATTCGCTTTCGCCTCAAAGAATAGTTCTCAAAATACCATTTTCAGAGAATGGAATTATGGCTGCAAAATATTTTGTGGAAAAGGGTATTCCGGTTACTATAACCGCAATTCATAATTTATCACAGGTAGTTATTAGTTCACTCGCTGAAGTGGATTTTGTTGCTCCATACGTTAATAGAATGGAAAATGCAGGTTTGGATATTTCAGTTGTCCAAGTAATGCAAACATATCTAGAAAATTCAAACAGTAAAACACAGCTAATTGCGGCTAGCTTTAAAAACATAAAGCAGTTTGAGAAAATTGTTTCTTACAATGTGCCGTATGTTACAGCATCTGTAAATATCTACAGGGAAATATTCAACAATGGTTTGACACAAAAAGCGATCAAGAGTTTTGATGAAGATTGGCAATCAATGGCAGTAACTGAATGGGTGAGATAACAGGAGGGATTTCATGAACAAAGTTACAGTATTTGGAAGTTATGTAATGGATTTAACAGTTTTAGCGCCACATGTTCCAATAGTGGGTGAAACAGTTTTTTCTGGACCCTTTAAGATGGGGCCTGGTGGTAAGGGGTTTAACCAAGCTGTAGCTGCGCAAAAAGCCGGTTCTGAAGTCGTTTTTATGACAAAAATAGGCAAGGATATTTTTGCCCCTTTTGTGAAAAACGCCTTTGATAGATTCAAAATTTCTAAGGAGTATTTGTTGGAGTCAGAAACTTCAAAAACTGGGGTAGCGTTAATCGTAGTAAATGAAACTAATGGAAACAATGCTATTGCTGTTGCTCCGGAAGCTTGCAACGAAATATTGGTCGAAGAAGTCAAAAATCATGAGCAAATATTCAAAAGCTGTGATGTTTTTCTTACTCAATTTGAAGCAAATTTGGAAGCCACATATGAAGCTATAAAAATTGCTAAGGAATCAGGTGCAATAGTTATCTTAAACCCAGCACCGGTAAAGGAATTCGACCGAAAGATATTAGATTATGTTGATATATTAATTCCTAACGAAATTGAAGCAAGTTTGATTGCCGATGTGCCTCTTGATGGGATGAATTCTATATATAAGATTGCATCAGAGCTCGAAGATAAAGTTGAGACCGTTGTTATTACACTTGGAGAAAAAGGTGTATTTTGCTCTAACATTTCAGAAAAGGTGATTCCTGTGGTAGAAGTTGACACTATTGATACTACTGGTGCAGGTGACGCATTTGCGGGCATCTTTGCTTCTTATCTTTCGCGAGGGCATTCATTAAGGGATGCTATAGATTATGCAAGAGTGGGAGCTGCGATTTCGACAACCCGTTTTGGCACTTCGCCTTCTATGCCAACGAAGGAAGAAATTGAATCAAAATATCATGAAATCTCTAGGAGTGAATTCGTATGAGCTATATTTTAGCATATGATCTCGGAACAACTGGGAATAAAGCTACTATTTATAGATATGATGGTGCATTGATTGCAAGCGCTTTTGGTGCATACGAAACTTATCATCCTAAGCCCAATTGGGTTGAACAAGATCCAGAACAATGGTGGAATTCAGTTAAAGTAACGACTCATAAGCTTCTTGATCAGGCAAAAATTGATAAAGATGAGATAAAAGTAATAAGCTTCAGTGGCCAAATGATGGGAACAATTCCAATAAATACCAATGGGGATCCACTTAGGAAGGCGATAATTTGGGCGGATCAAAGAAGCACGGAACAAGCCTCTAGACTTAAGAAATTTGGTGAAAATGAGGTTTATAAACTTACGGGTTCAAGAATTACACCTACTTATGCTGGGCCTAAAATTGCTTGGATACGTGATAACGAACCTGAGATATACAATGATACTTACAAATTCCTTTTTGCTAAAGATTATATTGCTTTCAAATTTACTGGCAATGTTGGAACGGATTATTCAGATGCATCTCTGTCATCCATTTTTGATATAAAAAACAACGAATGGTCGGATGATTTAATAGAAATTTTGGGAATAGATAAGGAAAAAATCCCTGATGTATTTCCTTCAACTTCCGTAGTAGGAACAGTTCTCGATAGTGTGGCGTCCGAATTGGGGCTTTCAAGTAATACCTTGGTTATAAGAGGCGGTGGGGATGGTGCTTGCGCGACTTTAGGAGCTGGCGTTTTTGACTCGAGTGAGGCGTATCTTTATCTTGGCTCTTCAAGTTGGATTAGCACATGTTCGAAATCTCCGTTTTTCGATGAAAAAGCAAGAACATTCAATTTTTCTCATCCTATTCCTGGTTTCTATTGTCCAACAGGTACAATGCAAGCAGGGGGTGCTTCGTATCAGTGGATAAAAGATGCAATTTGCTTACTTGAAACAGAAAAAGCCAAAGAATTGAATTTAAGTGTATTTGCAATTTTGGATGATTTAATTGATGGTACTGTTCCAGGTGCTAAGAATTTGATTTTCCTTCCTTACTTGATTGGCGAAAGGAGCCCACATTGGAATGTCAATGCTAAAGGTGCTTTTATTGGTCTTTCTATCATTCACAGAAAACCAGATATGTTAAGGGCAGTGCTTGAAGGAGTTGCGTTTAATTTGAGAATTATTCTGGATATCTTAGAAAGCGCAGGAAATTTTGAAAGAATAAGGCTTATTGGTGGCGGAGCAAAGGGAAGAAATTGGAAACAGATAATTGCGGACATTTTCAATAAAGTTATTGTAATTCCAGAATTTCTTGAAGAAGCTACATCTATGGGGGCGGCTATTATTGGTGGAATTGGCTCAAAAATGTTTTCGCTAAGTGAAGCTAGGAATTTTATAAAAGATGTCCAATTTATCGAGCCTCGGAGAGAATATAGAGAAAAGTATGAAACGTTATATGTTGCTTTTAAGAAATCTTATAATTCTCTAATAGAAGTTTATAATCTTTTATCAACAGTATAGAAGGATTTTGTGATATGGATGAATTAAGAAAGGAGCCCTAAAATATGTTTTTAGACGATAAGAAAAAGATAAATCTTGATAGATCGAGCCCTGTACCTTTGTATTATCAGATTTGTAAAATATTATCTGATCAATTGAAAGACCCTGAAATGTTAGGGACTAAGATTCCGGCAGAAGAAAAACTTATGAAAGTGTTTGGAGTAAGTCGCGCTACCATAAGAAGGGCTCTTCAATCTCTGGAAATGAATGGGATGATAGAAAGGGTTAGAGGAAAGGGGACAAAGGTTATTAGCTCTACATCGCTGGAAAGTTTAACTACCATTAGAAGCTTTTCGGAGCAAATGTATATTGAGAATCACGTTCCTATCACCCAAGTAATTGAAACAAGCTGGATTCCAGCTGATGATAGATTTATAGAAATATTTAAAATTCCAAAAGGAGAAAAGATTTTGAGAATAACAAGACTAAGAGGAAATGAAGTGATATTTCCACTTGTTCTTTTTGTTTCTTATCTTTCCCCCAAAAGTGGATTAACCGGTAATGAAAATTTCAATGGCTCGCTTTATGAAATACTTAAAAGAATAAATAAACCAGTTATTGATGGAGATGCAGTTATTGAAGCAAAGTTAGCAGAAGGACGAATAGCAAAATTACTTAAAATCGATGATGGAAGTCCTATCCTTTATTACGAGCGTTTAGGGAAAACATTTAATAACATTCCCATTGAGCTAGTTGAGGCTTGGTATGTGGGAAATCATTATAAGTTCAAGATACATCTGTCATCCAACAAAAGGGAGGCATTAAGATGAAAAAACTTGGTATATTAAACAGGGAGATTTCATGTTTGATTGCTTCTATGGGTCATACAGATCTTCTTACAATTTCTGATTCTGGATTACCAATAGCAAATGATAGAAATTGCATTGATCTAAGTATAGTGGCAGGAAAACCTGGAATATTTGATGTTTTAGAACCATTACTTGAAGAATTAAAAATTGAAAAGGTTATTTTTTCAGAAGAGATAAAGAAAATAAGCCCCAAAATGCTTGAGGAAACACTTAAGAAGTTGCCAGAAGGAATTGAAATTGAGTATGTTCCTCATATTAAATTTAAAGAACTTACCAATACTAAAGCCAAAGGAATTATAAGAACAGGAGAGCAAATCTCTTATTCAAGTATTATCCTTGTCTCCGGTGTTACTTATTAGCATGTAGAAAGGGCTGATTATATAAAACTTCAATTGGCCAATGACCTTATTGAGAAAGAAAAGTTTTTTAATGTTCTAAAAAAAACATCGGATTTTATCGATATCATCGAAGTTGGAACCCCTGCTCTGCTTAAAAATGGGATTTCTCTGGTGAAATTAACAAAAGAACTCTTTTCTAAGCATAAAATTTTAGCTGATACCAAGATCATAGATGCTGGTTTTTTAGAAGCGAAAATTGCTTTTGAAGCAGGAGCAGATATTGCTACTGTACTCTTGAGTGCATCTACTATAACTATTGAGCAATCTTTTGAAGCAGCAAAAAAATATAATAGTTCTATTATGATCGATACAATTGGTTTGGAAAAAATCGAGAATTTGAGAAAGCTTGAGACAATAAAGTATACTGGTTCCATATTTATTTGTTTGCATACCCCCTCTGATATTTCAATGACGAAAACATCTGATCAAGTGAGTAAAATCAAGAAAGAAGTTCAGTATGTAAGAGAAATACTTCCGGATGCTGTAATAGCCATTGCTGGTGGGATTTCTTTGAATACGATTGATTTTTTTCTTTTGGATGTAGTACCAGATATTATTGTTGTAGGGAGAAGTATTTACAATTCACCGGACATTTTTGGTACTGCAAAAGCAATAAGAAAAAAAATGGAAGTGCCAAAATGACTACTTATTATGGGTTGCTTTCTAAAATCATGACTGAAATTTCTCAAGTTCTTTCCTCTGTTGACGAGGATAAGCTTGGCAAAATTATAGATAAGATTCTAAATTCAAAAAGAATTTTCGTTTTAGGTGTAGGCAGGTCGGGACTTGTAATGAAAGGATTTGCAATGCGGCTAATGCATCTTGGTTTAAATGTGTTTGTAGTGGGTGAATCCACTACACCTGCGATTGGAAAAGGCGATTTGTTGATTATTGGATCCGGATCTGGAAGAACTCCCTCAGTAGTGACCAACGTTAAAAAAGCTTGGGAATATGGTTCTGCAATAATTTCCATTACTTCAAACAAACATTCCCCTATTGTTGAATATAGTGATTTTACAATCTTCTTGTTAGCCCCAACTCCAAAAGTCAAGACAGGAAATTTCAACTTTTCCATACAACCTATGGGAAGCTTATTTGAGCAAAGCCTTTTGATCTTTGCTGATTTGATTGTTCTCATGCTAATGGATAAGCTTTGCATGACATCTGATAAGATGTTTAAAAATCATGCCAACTTGGAATAATCGGGAGGTGAAAGTTGTGAAATTTAAGAAAGTTGACAAAATTGATGAAAAACTTTCCGTTATAGGGTTTGGTTGTTGGGGGATATCTGGGCCAGAATATTGGGATGGAACAACAGACGAAAACTCGATCAAGACTATACACAAGGCTATTGAATATGGTGTGAATTTTTTTGATGTTGCTCCTGTATATGGATTCGGACATGCCGAAGAAATCCTTGGAAAAGCAGTTAAAGGGTTTAGGAACAAAATAATAATTGCTACCAAATGCGGACTGATATGGGATGAGGAAAAAAGGATTATGAATAATCTCAAACCTGAAAGTATTTTCAAGGAAGTCGAAAATAGTTTAAGAAGACTACAAACTGATTATATTGACCTATATCAATTGCATTGGCCAGATCCGAATACAGATATCGGAGAAACCATGGATGCAATGCTCGAGCTTAAAAGGTCTGGAAAAATAAGATATATTGGCCTTAGCAATTTTTCTGTATCAGAAGCTAAAAGAGCAATGCAAAAGGCAGAAATAAGCAGTATGCAAGGTCTATATAATATGCTTGAAAGAAATGCGAATAGTTACCATAGTATCCCATTAGAATATCGTACGGAAAGAGATATTCTTCCTTTTTGTCTTGAAAATGGAATGGCATTTTTCCCATATAGCCCATTGCTTCAGGGGTTACTCACTGGAAAATTTACAGGCAATGAATCCTTCAAAGATGTAAGAGCGGCAAATCCAAATCTATCTGGTGAAAAATTCAAAATGTATATTAATGTGGTGAAAAAACTAAATGATATTGCGGATAAAATAAAAAAACCACTCAGCCAGATTGCCTTAAATTGGCTCATTAGAAATGAGGCGGTAACTTCAGTAATTGCTGGAGCTCAGAATTCTCAACAGCTTGAAGAAAATATCGGTGCTGTAACATGGGAAATGGACGATGCTCTGTATTATGAAATTGAAAGAATAGTTGCTGACTCTGATGTAATATAATTTGATTTGCATTTTTCCCAATTAATTGTGAAAACATTTGGTCTTTAAGAGGTGATGGATTGTGAAAGCTGCTTTTGTCAGAGCCCCATTTGAATTTATGGTAAAGGATGTTCATCTTCCAAAATTATCATCTCATGATGTACTCATTAAAGTCAAAAGTTGTGGCATTTGTGGTACAGATCTTCACATAGCCAGAACTCAAGCAAAGGAATGGGAACCTTTTGGACATGAGATATCCGGAATTGTAGAAGGTATCGGCTCGGATGTAGATAATGTTCAAGTTGGAGACAAGGTTGTTGTGGAAAGCGGTTCATTCTGTGGAAAATGCGATAATTGTAGGAATGGTAGAGTTGATCTGTGCATTAATAATATACCTAACATATTCACAAGAGCAAAAAACGAAGCATTGCCGATGGGATTTGCTGAAAAAATAATTGTACATAATCAATCGGTTGTTCCGTTTGATGGAATTTCTTTCGAAGAAGCATGTCTTGTGGAACCATTGGGAGTGGCATATGATTTGGTTCACACAACGGGAATAGATCTTGGTGATAATGTACTTATTGTCGGTCTTGGGACGATTGGTATTTTAGCCGCTCAAATTGCTAAATTAATGGGAGCAAAGAAAGTAATTGGTGCAAACCCCTATAGAAAAAGCAAATTCAGTGTTTCAAGGAAATTAGGCGTTG
>CAZCBT010000016.1:0-12291 GCA_964497015.1 Candidatus Woesearchaeota archaeon
ATTCTTGGTGGAAAGCAAGATTGTATGGGTTAGCGAAAAGCAAGTTTAGGATCTTGCCCATAATTATTACAATAATTATCTTGATATTCTTGTACAAGCTTTACAAGAATTACAGAAAAGAAAAAGACCTTGAAAAAGCATTGAAGCTCACAATTGTTAATATTTGGGTTTATTCAAAGCTGCTTGCAAAGAAACTTAAAAAGAAATTCTCACGATGATTGTTGATTATTTCACGCTTGCGATAAGAAGTTTACATCACAGATTGTTGAGAACATTCCTTACTGTGCTTGGTGTTGTTATTGGTGTGGCTGCTATCATTGCTTTAGTAACTATAAGCCAAGGCCTGCAAAATGCTGTTGTTCACGAGTTTTCAAAAATAGGAACCGATAGAATCTATGTTCTACCTAAGGGATTTTTATTTCCTATGGGAACAGGAGCGCTTAACATCAAAGACCTAGAAGTTGTTAAGGATGTACCAGAAATAGATTATGCTATTGGTTACTTAGTTAAAACAGCTGGAGTGGAATTCAAAAGAGAAAAAACAATGCTAAACATAATAGGTTGGCCTACAGAGTATACAGACAAGCTTAAAAAAGACTATGATCTTTGGTTAATAGAAGGTGATTATTTTAAAGTTGAAAAATATGCTTGCTTAGTTGGTTATCTTGTTGCAGAAGAAATTTTCAACAAAGAAGTTCATGCTAAGGATAAGATTAAAATTAATGGTGTAGAGTTTAGAGTTTCTGGTGTTATGAAGGAAATAGGCAGCAGAGAAGATGACAGCAAGAGAGCTTTTCAACGATGCTAATGGCATTACAGCTATTGACGCTAAGGTTAGGGTTGGTGAAGATCCCGAAAGCGTTGCAAATAAAGTTAAGAGAAAGCTTTCAAGAATAAGAAACGAGAAAACTTTTGATGTCTTAACACCAGCACAGCTCCTTGAACAATTTGGAAATGTTATTGCTATACTGCAAATAGTTCTTGGTGGTATTGCTGCTATTTCCTTGGTTGTTGGGAGTGTTGGGATAGCAAATTCCTTGTATTCTTCTGTGCTCGAAAGGATAAATGAAATAGGAACTTTGAAAGCTGTTGGAGCATCAACAAAAAACATACTTTCTTTGTTCTTGGTAGAATCAGCAATTATTGGTGCTATTGGTGGCGCTATAGGAATAATAATCGGTGTTGTGATTTCTTATGTTGTTGGGATTCTTGCTGTTGCAAGCGGATTTAAGTTGATGAAAATTATTATTTCATGGAAACTTTTGATATTTGCATTTTTATTTTCGATAGCTATTGGTATTATATCTGGTGTAATGCCTGCAAGAAGTGCAGCAAAACTAAAACCAGCAGAAGCTTTAAGAAAATGAACATCAGAGCTTATGCAAGTATATCATTTGCGTATTTAAAACACAGGAAAATAAGAGCTTGGTTAACTATTATTGGCATAGTTATTGGGATTGCTGCTATTTTTGCTTTGATTTCAGCAGGCTCTGGTTTGGAAAATGCCTTGAATTACCAATTCAGCAAAATGGGAACACAGCATCTTGTGATAACACCTGGCATGAGGGTTGGCTACAGTGCTGGACTTTCTCTTGACAAAGACATGCCTTCTAGGGTAGAGAAAGTTAAAGGCGTAGAGTATGTTATTCCAATTGTTGTTGGAAACGCTTTGGTGAAATACAAAAAAGATGAAAATTATCTTATGGTTTCTGGTTATGATACAAGTGTTTATGAAAAAGGGCTTGCTGATCTTGACATTCACCCAATTCAAGGAAGAGCTTTAAAAAAACACGACCGTGGCGTGGCTTTGCTTGGCTATAAAGCTGCTAAGGACGCTTTTGACACTGAAGTCACAATAAGGAAGAAAATAACTGTCAACGGTTATGAGTTTAAGGTAATTGGTATTCTTGAAAAAACAGGCACGCAGTTTGATGAAAGGGTTTATTTGCCAATAGAGGAAGCAAGAGAAGTGCTTAACAAAACTGATGAAATAAGCATAATAAGAGTAAAGGTTCTTGACGGATTTGATGTTATGGAAGTTACTGAAAAAATTAAGAGAGAATTACTTAGATTTTATGATGAAAATGACTTCAGAGTTTTCTCGCCTTCACAACTTGTTTCACAGCTTGGTACAATTATTTCTTTAGTTGAGTTTATTCTTGCTGGGATAGCAGCTATTTCTTTGCTTGTTGGTGGAATAGGGATAATGAATGCTATGTTTTCTTCTGTGTTAGAAAGGACAAGAGAAATAGGTGTTATGAAAGCAGTAGGTGCTACAAATAAAGCAGTAATGCTTGTCTTTTTGCTTGAGTCTGGGTTTTTGGGAATGTTTGGTGGAGTAGCTGGAAGTTTTATTGGTTACGGGTTTTCAAAGCTGATAGAATTTATTGCAAAAAGTTATGGGTTTGAATTTTTGTTAATAAAATTTGATATTTGGTTGTTTTTGTTTTGTATCGGATTTGCTTTCTTAGTTGGTGTTATCTCTGGGTTAATACCTGCAAGAAGAGCAGCAAAACTCAACCCAGTAGATGCTTTACATTATGAATAACTTCTAGCAATTTCCAACATAAAATTTATAAATTTAAAAATAAAAAATCAAAATATGCCGGTAAAAAGAAAAAAAATCAGCAAAGAAATCTACAAAGAAGAAAGCCACAAAGAAAAAATCAACAAAGAAAAAGCGTAGGTGCTGATTTTTTAAAAAACTAAAATGGCTAACAGTTTTATGCAGCTATATTTATCGAGAACTTTTAAGATTATAAAAAAGTATAAACTTGTTTTGCCTGGTGATAAAGTTTTTGTTGCGTTAAGCGGAGGCAAGGACAGTGGTGCTTGTTTGTGGACAATTAAAAAATATGTTCACCTCAATAATATCAATGCGGATGTGGTTGGTTTTCATTTGAACTTTGGTTTGCCCCATAGCGATAAAGTGCAAGAAGTTGTTGAGAAGCAAGCTAAAAAAATGGAATGCAAGCTTGAAGTTGTAAATGTTAAGGATTATGGAATAGACATGCAAAAGCTCGACACAAGAAAAAGGCCAATGTGTTCTTATTGTGGAACTATTAAGCGTTATTTGCTTAACAAAGTTCCAAGAGAACTTGATGCCACAAAACTTGCTACTGGCCATCATATGGATGATTTTCTTGTTTTTTTCTTTAAGAATTTGTTAACAAGAAACTATGCATGGATTACAAAATTTAAGCCCTTGCTTGCTGGTAATGGAAAAATGCTAACAAGAATTAGGCCTCTCTATGAAGTTGGCGGCAGAGAAAATGAAGAACTTTGCAAAAAAGAAGACATTCCGTTTCTTGAAGAAGATATTTGCCCATATGCAATTCTTGGCAAGAGAGCAGATCCTAAGTTAAGGAAGTGTTATGAATTGCTTTATTCTGTAGAATCATGGCAAAAGGATTTTAGGCTTTTAATGATTAGATCTATGAGAAAAGTTATTAAATATTTGCCTGAGGAAAAACAGGAATATAAGTATTGCAGCATTTGCGGCGAGCCAACTAGCCAAGAAATTTGTGGATTTTGCAAGATAAAAAATGAATTGGAAAAAAGCAAGAATAAAAATTGAATACTATATAGATAAAATTATTCCTTATGTTTTAATTTTGCTTTTTATTTTGTTAGTAATAGACTTTGGCTTTCATGATTTTGCAAAACGAAATATAATCATAATGGAATTTCTTCATGGATTTGTTGTTTTTATATTCGTGCTTGATTTATTTTTTAAGTATCTAAGAATTAGAAAATTAAAAAATTTCTTAAAGGAATGTTGGTTGGATATAATTGCGGTATTTCCTTTTTATCTCTTTTTTAGAATTTTTGAAGAGTTCTATTTTTTTGCAGCTGAAGAATTGCCTAGATGGCAAGCAGTATTACATGCAGAAAGAGAAACACAAGAATTTGTTGCAGAATTGGAAAAAACAGGAAAGATCAGAAGATTTGAGAGGTTTTTAAGATTAAGGAGATTTATAAGGCCTTTGCTAAGAACCCCAAGGCTTTTAAAGGCCATAGTATTTTACGAGAAGCCAGAAAAATGAATTTTGTAAGCGACTTTGAAAATAAAATTTTAGAAACAATTAAGCAGCATAAACTTTTAACAAAAAAAGACAAAATACTTGTAGCATATTCTGGTGGCAAAGATAGCGGAACATTATTGTATATTTTAAAAAAATATGGATTTAATGTTGAAGCTTTATATATTAATTTGCATATAAAAAATTTTTCAGAATTTTGCTATGAAGCTGTAAAAAAATTTTGTGAAAAATATAATGTTAAACTACATGTTGTTGACTTCAGAAAAGAATTTGGTGGATCTATTTGCTTTCTTCATGAAAGCTTGTCAAGAAAAGGTGTAAAGCTAAAAAAATGCACGCTTTGTGGAATTTTAAGAAGGAATGTAATAAATAGCATAGCAAGAAAACATGGCTTTACAAAAGTTGCTACAGGTCATAACCTTGACGATGAAGCACAGACATTTTTAATGAATCTTTTTAAGGGAAATATTTGGCTTAGCTCAAAGCTTGGTCCTAAAGTTGGTGTTATTCAGCATAAAAATTTTGTGCCTAGAGTAAAGCCCTTATATTTCTGCAAAGAAAAAGAAATTGAAAAATATGCAAAAGCAATAAACTTTCCGTGTTATTTTGCTGTTTGTCCATGTGCTGCATTTGCATACAGAAGATTTTTGATAAATTCTCTTAAGAGATACAATTTCAATTTAGAAAATGTTGTTAGCTTCTTCCTTGAAATAATGCCATTGCTAAGGAAAAATATAAAAGGCAAGCTTTACAGCTGTAAAATTTGTGGAGAACCTTCAGCAAAGCCGATTTGCAATTTTTGTCAAATTATTGCTAAAATAAAATGAAAAAGATAAAGGCACTTGCATTAATTTCTGGTGGGCTTGATAGCCAACTTGCTGTTAAAGTTATTCAGTTGCAGAATATAGAAGTTGAGGGTATTTCTTTTGTGAGTCCTTTTTTTGGCAATAAAGATTTTCTTAAAGAAGTTGCAAAAACCTTGGGGATTAAAATGCATATTATTGAAGTTAGTAATGATTATTATCGCATGATTGTTAAACCAAAACATGGTTATGGAAAGGCAGCAAATCCTTGTATAGATTGTAAGATTTATATGTTAAAGAAAGCAAAAAAATTTGCTAAGAAAATTGGTGCAAAATTTATTATAACAGGTGAAATTCTTGGGCAGAGACCTTTTAGCCAGAATAAAAAAGCTTTAATGGAAATAGCTAAGCACTCAAGCACAGAAAATATCTTGCTAAGGCCGTTATCAGCAAAACTTCTGCCAGAATCATTGCCAGAAAAAAGAAAATTGATAGACAGAGAAAAGCTTTATTCTATCAAAGGAAGATCAAGAAAAGAACAACTTAAACTTGCTAAAAGGTTTGGAATTAAAAAATACTTACAGCCAGCAGGTGGATGTTTGCTTACAGAAATAGAATTTGCAAAAAAATTTTTTGATCTGATTAAGCACAAAAAATTTCTTTCTAAGCAGGATTTTGAATTGTTGAAATATGGCAGACACTTCCGCTTTGGAAATGTTAAAATTGTTGTAGGAAGAAACAAGCAGGAAAATGAAATTCTCTTGAAGGAATTTTCAAAAAATGCTTTAACATTTGAAGTTCTTGGTTATGGAAGCCCTATAACATTGTTAATCGGCAGAAAATCTTTAAAGGCAATAGAGCTTGCAGCAAAGCTTACAGCATTTTATTCTGATTGTAGAGGAAAATTTGCTGAGGTTCTTGTAAATGGAAAGCAGCACATTCTTGTTGAAGTTCCAACAAAAGAATTTGTTAAGAATTTCTTAATCAGATAACAATATCTTTATAAATTCTTGGCTTGTTAAAAATTTATGGAAAAACCAAAAGAAATAACAAAAGACATGAAAATTCAAGACATTATTGATCTTTGCCCAGAAGCAGCAGAGATAATGCTTAACTATGGGCTTTATTGTGTTGGTTGTCCTATTGCTTCTCAAGAAAGTTTAGAACAAGGAGCATTGTCACATGGTATAAGCAAAGAAAGGCTTGCAAAGATGCTAAAGGAAATAAATAAAGCCTATCAAAAGAAAATTTCTGAAGAATGATAATAAAAAGCATAAAGGCAAGAAAGATCTTGAATTCGAGAAAGGAAGCAACAATAGAAATAGAAGTAAAAAGCGGCGAAGGTTATGCAAAGGCATCTGCACCTTCTGGAGCAAGTAAAAGCAGCAAGGAAGTTGTGGCCTTTCCAGATAATAATGTTGATAATGCTGTAGAATTTGTTAACAATACACTAGCAAAAGAACTTGAAAATTATTCTTTGAAAAATTTTGATGATTTCTATGATCTTGAAAATGAAATTATTAAAAAATATGACCCTACGTCAAGACTTGAAAAAATTGGTGGAAATACTGTTATTGCTTTAGAGTTTGCTTTGTTGCATGCTCTAGCAAAAGGAAGAATTTGGTATTTTATAAATCCCAATGCCAAATCATTACCAAGACCATTAGGTAATTGTATTGGTGGAGGTAAGCATGTTAATAAGGAAAATGCTCCAGAGTTTCAGGAATTTTTGTTAATTTCTCTTGACGCAAGATCTTTTGATAGAGCCGCTAACGCAAATGCAACTATTCATAAGATGCTTAAGAAAAAACTAAAAAAATTTTTAACAAAACCAAAACTTACTGACGAAGGAGCATGGTGTCCAGAGCTTAAAACAGAAGAAATTCTTGATATCCTGCAAGAAACAATTAAAGAATACAAAGAAAAAAGCAAAGTTGATTTTGATGTTAGAATTGGTATTGATGTTGCGGCAAACTCTTTTTTTAAAAACGGAAAATATTTTTATAAAGACAAAACTCTAAGCAGAAATGAACACATTTCTTACCTTATAGACCTTGCAAAAAAATATAAGCTTACATATTTGGAAGATCCTGTTGAGGAAAATGATTTTAGTGGATATGCAAAAATTAAAAAAGAACTTGTTCAAGGTAGAACTTGTTTGATTTGCGGAGATGATTTGACAGCAACAAATCCAGAGTTGATTAAAAAGGCAGTTCAAATGAAAGCTATTAACAGCGTAATCATTAAGCCCAATCAAGTTGGATTTTTAACAAAAACAATTGAAGCTATTGAAGTAGCAAAAAAATTTGGTTTGAATGCTGTAATTTCGCATCGCTCTGGTGAAACTCTTGATGCCACAATTTCACAGCTAGCTGTTGCTTATTCTTTACCTATAATAAAATGTGGTATTTTTGGCAAGGAAAGAGAAGCGAAAATAAAAGAACTTTTGAGAATAGAAAAAGAAATCAAAGCGTTAAGGCAAAGCTAGACAAATTCTAAACTAAAAAAGTCTGACATCTTTTAATTTTTTAATAAATTTTTTAGCAAGTTCTAGTAAGCAAGCAGTACAAATAATAACTGGCTTTTGACATTTTATGCACTTGACAGATGAAAAATTTTCTTGTTGTAGTGTTGCAATTGCTTTCTTAAAACTTTCAATTTCTTTTTTGTTAGAAGCATAGCTTAGTAAATCTTTACTAAGGCATTGATGGCATATTGGATTTGTTATGGGTTGGTTGCATATGCAGCATAGCCATTCAATTGCAAGCACCTCCTTCTTGCTCCAGGCTCCTACAATGGCAGAACTAGCATACCACTGCAGGAGCCCAGAGCTGATGTGGCCCCTAGCAGTGGTATTTGACTATAAATCCGGCTAGCTTTTTAGTTGATACAACAGCAGATCTTAGCAAGCTAGCCGGAATTTGCATAGCTTCCTAATGATTTTCAAATTTAAAAAGGTTTTGAGAGAAGCTTGAAATCTTTGTTAATTAAAGAGTGAAAACACAATTTATAAAAATTTCGAAAAATTTATAAATAAAAAGAGAAATTCATCAAAAGGAGGTGATTATTTTTGGCTTTAGAGAGCTTAGCACAAGCAGGTGCTGTGATACTTAATCCACTAGTGACGCTATGGAATTCTTTTGTGAATATGCTACCAGGAATTATTGCAGCGATTATAATATTGATCATTGGTTACTTTATAGCTTATTTGCTTGGCCTTGGGTTGAAAGCGTTACTAGAAAAACTTGGTCTTAACAAATGGATTCAGAAATCAGCATTGTCAAAAAGTATGGGCCACACAAATGTAGCAGCTTTTCTTGGTGAAATTTTGAAATGGTATGTGTTTATAGTGTTCTTGCAAGTAGCTGCAGAAATTCTTGAACTAGGAACGCTTAGTGACTTGTTAATGCAATTTGTACTATGGTTGCCACATGTTATTGCAGCAGTGATTATAGTGTTTGTTGGTGTTGCATTAGCACATTATGTTGAAATAAAAATCAAGGAACATTCAAAGATGAAAGGTATTAATGTAGGGGCTTACTTTGTTAAGCTAGTAGTGATATTGATAGCAGCAATAATAGCTTTGGAACAAATTGGCGTGCAAGTAAGTATAATAGAAAATGCATTTTTGATCATTGTTGGAGCAATTGGCTTAGGGTTTGCGATAGCTATTGGCATTGGCTTAGGAAACGCACTAAAAGGACCATCACAGAAATGGCTAGAATCGCTTAAAAAGAAATAATTTTTTCTTTTTATTATTAAAATAGAAAAAAATTTAAATATCCCTTTAGTTCTGCAAATTCATGGCAAACAACCTACTTATTCCAATAGATCAGTATCTTGGTGTAGGCATTCATATAGGTACAAAATATAAAACAAAAGATGTTAAACCATTTATTTTTAAAATCCGTCAAGATGGTATAGCGGTTTTTAATGTTGAAGAAATAAATAAGCGTTTAATTATGGCTGCTAACTTTCTTGCTAAATATAACCCAGAAGACATCCTTGTTGTTTGCAGAAGAGAAAACGGCTGGGAGGCTGTCAGAGCATTTTCAAAAATTACTGGAATAAAATCGATTACTGGCAGATATCCCCCAGGAATATTAACAAATCCTAACTTAGATAACTTTCTTGAAGTAAAGCTCTTGTTTGTTGTAGATCCTTGGCCCGATAGAAATGCCATCCATGATGCTGCAAAAATAGGAATTCCTGTTTTAGCTTTAGTAGACACAAATAATGATTTAAAAAACATAGATGTTGTAGTACCATGCAACAATAAAGGTAAAAAGAGTCTTGGCTTAATATTTTGGATTCTTGCAAGAGAATACTTATTAAGGCGTGGACTCATAAAATCTGCAGAAGAATTTAAGTATAAGTTTGAGGATTTCTGTAAGGACTAATGTTTAATTTTGTAATTCTCTTTTAAAAATTTTCTTGTTGGTATGATGACAGTGTCTTTATTCTTTGTTTCTATTTTTATTTCTGTTAGCGTAAGAGATTTTATTTTACCAGAGATTTTAGCTATTTCTATTTCTTGACCAACCTTTAAGATTTTTCTTTTATAAATCAGAATTCCTGCTATTATATTCGGCAACAGATCTTTGAAAGCAAGAATTATTAGCACAATTATAATGGCAAGCACAGCAAGCAATAGTATTTTTAAAGCAAATGTTGTTATTCCTAGTTGTTGTAGAGCCATTATTACAACAACAAAATAAAGGATATATTTTGTTAATGTTGTAATAAATTCTTCTGCAGGAATCTCTATTTTTAAAAACTTCTTGATAAGCATGTTAAAGCCAAGACTATGCAAAATCTTTTGGAGAAATTTTGAAATAAATTTTGCAATTAACAGGCCTATTAATAACAACAATAATGCTCCTATTAAGGGTGCAAGTTTTTCTGCAACTACCATGGTGTTGGGAGACATAAATTATTTAAAAGTTTTATGAATTTTGCTTCTATGCCAGCCAATGTTGGTCACGAGTTCAAGGAAGCAGAAAAGAAGTTTCATTTAGCTAGAACTACAGAAGAAAAGATTTCTGCGCTTAAAGAAATGCTTTCTAAATGCCCAGATCATAAAGGTGCTGAAAAGCTTAGGGCACAACTTAAGCAAAGACTTGCAAAACTTAAAAAACTCCAAGAAGAGGAAAAGAAAAAGGCAAAGAAGTTTAAAAAGCTCGGCATAAAAAAGGAAGGCGCTGCAAGGGTGTGTATTGTGGGAGTAACAAATTCTGGCAAATCTGTGTTGTTAGCAAAACTAACAAATGCAAAGCCATTGATAGCAGATTATCCCTTTACAACAACTGAACCAGAAATAGGAACTATGAATTACAAGGGCATAAAAATCCAGGTTATAGAAATTCCTGCTATAGTAGAAGATTTCTATAGCACTCAAAGAGGTCCTGAGTTTCTTAGCATTATTCGCGATTCCGAAGCTATAGTTGTAACTTATGCCAGCGAAGCAGATAAAAATCTTGTTTTGAACGAATTAAAAAAGAATTTCATTCAAAAACCAATAATATTTTACAATGGCCAAGATATTGAAAGCTTTAAACAAGAAATTTGGAGAAATCTTGGCTTGATTTATGTTTACACAAAATCTCCATCCAAAAAAGAACCAGATTTTCCGCCGATAGCTTTGAAAAAGGGCTCTACTGTTGAAGATCTTGGCAAAGAAATCCATAAAGATTTTATTAAGAAATTCAAATTTGCTTTAGTGGATGGCAAGAGTGTTAAGTTTCCTTGGCAGCAGGTTGGTTTAAAGCACGTTCTTGCTGAAGGCGATGTTGTAGAGTTCCATATAAAATGAATATAGAGAAAATAATAAAACTTGTAAAGCAAGCCATTAGAGAAAGAAAATTCTTTAAACAAAGAGATCCGTTTTATGTGTTAGTTAGCTGCATACTAAGCTTAAGAACAAGAGACGAAATCACAGCAAAAGTAGCAGAAAGATTATTCAGAAAAATTAAAAGCTTAAGAGACCTGCTTAGAATAAACCAAAAAGAATTAGAGAAGCTAATCTATCCTGTTGGTTTTTACAAGGTAAAAGCAAGAAACCTTAAGAAGATTGCTAAAATTCTTACAAAGAAAAATTTTAAAATCCCAAGCAAAAAGGAAGAACTTCTGAAGTTGCCTGGTGTAGGAAATAAAACCGCAAGCGTTGTTTTGAGTTATGCTTTTAATAAGCCAACTATTGCTGTTGATACACATGTTCATAGAACAGCTAACAGAATAGGGCTTGTTAAAACAAAAACACCAGAACAAACTCAAAAAGAACTTGAAAGGATTGTGCCTAGGAAATATTGGCTTGATTACAATAGGATTTTTGTATTATTTGGCCAGCAAATCTGTAGACCATTAAAACCTTTATGTGAGAGATGTCCTGTTAAGCGATATTGTAATTACTATAAGGAAAAAAATCAAAACCGAAAAGTTTATAAAAAGCTATTCTTAGTTTAATCTGAACTGGAAGGAGAATCGAGTGGGGTCTTCGGATCTTACTCGGCTTCGGATTCCAGTTTGGTTGGTAGAGCAACCTAACTGATCATTAAGATTAGTTAGGCTCTGTTACCAACCTTGTTCTTAAATTTTAAGATGAAACAAGCTATTCTTATTAGACAAGATTTAAGGATGCCTAAAGGCAAACTTGCTGCTCAGGTTGCGCATGCTTCATTAGAAGCTGCTTTGAAAACGCATGCCAAAAAAAGGAGTGCTTGGCTTAAGGAAGGTGGCAAGAAAATAATTCTAAAGGTTAATAGCTTGAAAGAATTGCTTTACTATCAAAAAAAAGCAGAAAAATTAAAATTAAAAACAGCTCTAATTCGAGATGCGGGTTTAACTTTTTTCAAGAAACCAACAGTAACTTGTTTAGCAATAGGTCCTGATAAAGACGAAAAAATAGATAAAATAACATCAAAACTAAAACTTCTTTAGCTCTTTAAAAACTTAACATTAAATTCTAATTCTGGCTTATCTATTGGGCTTTTGGTTCTGAATTCCACTTTACAATTAATTTCGTATTCTTCTTCAAGTTCTGGCAATTCGAATTTCCAAGTGTAAGCTGTGTCATCGCCTTTAACGCCTTTAGCATAAAGTTTTATTTCGTCATCATTGTTATCAAAGCCAAGTTCTACTATTTTTGCACCTTTGTATGGTTTAACAATTGTGTCAATGAATGCTCTTTCTCTTGTTTTGGCATCATAGCATCTGTAGTGTGCTTCTATTGTTGTTGTGGAAATTTCTCCAAGGTTGTAAAGTTTTGCATAAATTTTAGCACCGTCTTTTACATAGAATGTATTGCTTATTTTTTGGCATTTGTCAGAAGGCATACATCTGAAAGGTTCAACAAAGATATGGCTTGGGCATCTTGGGCAATCTTCTGGACAAGGAGTAACAAGAGTTTCTGTGTTGCACCATTCTCCAGGCTCACATTTTCCATTACC
>CAZCBT010000017.1:0-3612 GCA_964497015.1 Candidatus Woesearchaeota archaeon
TTCGCATAGAATATGTTGTAATATTGCTTCAACTGATTTCATTTATTTTTTTCTTGGGTTTAGCTATCAGTTGTATTAAATATGGGAAAGCATTTGGTTTTGGGAAGAGAGAATATTTGAAAAGAATCATGGCGGAGCAAATATACAAACGAGAGCTCAAAAAACTTGGGCTTAAAGAAGGAAAGAAGCTAACTGGTAAGGAATTGTTAGAACTTGGTGTCATAAGAAATGGCAAGCTCGTAATCTCAGAAACAAGATTGCTTAAAAAGGGCTATGCAAAATATAGTCCTGAAAGAAAAATAGTGGAGGAATGGTTTGAAAGGTTTTAAAAATGAATGGCTCAAGGCTGGCACTTTGGAGCATAATTGGGTTGGTGGTTTTAGCAGGAATATTTTTTGTAGGTTATTTGCCAGTGGTTGATATCTTTCAAAACCTAAAAATTAATTTTATGCTTTTTGGATTTGCTTTGATTCCTTATTTGCTTACTTTAACAATTGGAATTTTTTTAATTGTAAGATACGCGCTTTATAAAGCAAAGATTAACTTTAGCTGGGGACTTGCTTTTCTTTTTTATTCGTTCACGTTTTTGGTAATTTTACTTTCTTCTTTTTTTGAAGCGTTTGGCGATTTGACAAGGATTGATGTGTTTTTGATAAAACGCTATCCAATGGTTATATTTCTAACAGGGATGACATATAGTATATCCTTAATTTATTCGGAAAAGAAAACATTTGCAAATCTTGTTAGCTTATTTGTCTTTTGGATTTCTACTTTTTGGATTCTTATTGGGTTGTTTTATCTTAAAAATATAGAACTAACAATTTTTGGATTTGTTTATTTTATTTTTCTTCCTGTTTTACTCTTTTTGGCTTATACACTTTACAATGTTGCTGTGAGAGATGGGCTTGTATCGGTTAAACTGGTTTCTGCTGGGCTCTATGGAATTTGCTTTACATATGGTGTTGGTTCTTTTTTTAGATCTTGTCCATTATATTATATATTTCTTTCAACAATAGCCTTTTCGTTAATTGCAATTTTGGTAGGGTTATGCATGCTTGTATTTGAAAAAGAAAAGTACACAAAGAAAAAATGAACGTGGCAATGGTAAATGGCGGGAACATGCTTTATTTAGTTGGCCCGAAAAATTTTGGTAGTATTTTAAAAAAGATTGTATTAAAGTATTCCAAATTTCCAACAGTATTGGTTGCTGCGGCAAAACCTTACACCACATACAAGCACGATTTTTTGAAACTTAAAAAGCTGTTTTACATAGATTGTATTACCAAAGGAGTTAGTGCACCAAAAGTCGAGGAAGATGTCACTTTTCTAGAAAATCCACAAGATCTAACTTCTTTAGCAATTAGCTTATCGCAATTTATGAATTCCTTGCCAAACATTAAAAAATATGTGGTTTTTGATTCTTTAAATGTTTTTTTCATATATAATTCACAAAATGTTGTGCTAAAATTTGTACAGGCTATTGTAGGCAAAGCATCTGCTACAAATACAAATATTATTGCTATTGCAACAAAATCAAATGAGCCTTATTTGTCTAAGCTCTGTGTTTTTTTTGATAAGGTAATAGAGATGTAGAAATTTTTAAATACTCAAAAGTTTTTTAAATCTTATGGTTAAAAAGGGTTCTGCTTCTAAAGTTAAAGTTACGCTAAAGAAAAAAATTTCTAAAGAAAGAAAAAAGATCAAGAAAAAAATTTCGAGGTTGGCAAGAAAAAAGAAAAAACTTCCAGAGCAATACATCAAAGCTTATATTCCTGGATTTGACGAGTTGCTTGAGAAAGGCATTCCAAAAGGTTCAACAGTGCTCATAGCAGGTGGTGCTGGCTCCGGAAAAACAATTTTTTGCTTGCAACTCTGCCATAACCTTGCTAGTCATGGAAAGAAATGTTTGTATATGAGCTTTGAAGAACCTCCAGAAAGACTAAGGCAACATATGGTCGATTTTGGTTGGAATCCTAAGGAATTGGAAAAGAAAAAATTATTAAAGATCACAAGAGCAAATCCTTTTGATATCATTCGTGCTGTTGACGCTTTGCTTGCTAAACAAAAAGGCGAGCTACTAATAGAAATAGAGCCAATAATTTTGCCTAAAAATTTTAAGCCAGATATTATTGTTATCGACTCGTTAACAGCAATTGCTTCAGCTTTTATAGGTAGAGAAGAAAGCTACAGAATTTATATTGAACAACTTTTCAGATTTTTCGAGAAAGTTAAGGCAACTTCATTTCTAATAACAGAAACAGAAGAAATGCCTACAAGGTATAGCGCTACTGGTGTTGAAGAATTCCTTGGTGATGGTGTAATAGTTCTTTACAATGTTAGACATGGAAATGTTAGAGAATCCGCTATAGAAGTGCTGAAGATGAGGGGTGCTAAACACAAGAAAAAGATTGTTGCTATGCAAATTACAAGCAGAGGCATAATTGTTTACCCAGAGCAAGAAGTTTTTGGAATGCGAGAAGAATAAAATGCGGAAAATTTTATTGTTGGTTATTGTACTGGCAATATTACAAGTTTCGCTTGCATGGAGAGTTGAAACTGTTTTTAGTAATGGTTTTGAAGATTCTTCTGGAACTGGCGGAAGTGGTTATAATGCAAGTGTATGGGATGTTTATTATGGCAATGATGGAGACGAAGCTTATATTGTTGATTCTTCTTCAAGTTATGCAAGCATACATTCAGGAAGTTACGCTTCTAAAACTGAAGAAGGAGACGAAGGAAATGTTGGGGTCTCTACTAAGCAAGGTTTAATGAATCTAAGACGTGCAAGAAATTGCAATTTAACATTCTGGATCTATTTTTCTGGAAGTTCATGCTCTTTTTTGGGTTGGGGAGCGTTGGAGAGTGATGATTATTATTGGGTTCATGCCTACAATGGAAATTCTTGGGACTATCAAATCTTAACGCTTGTTGGCAGTGCACAAACACCTTGTCAATGGCTTCAAAAATTTGTTGATCTTGTTAATTATTCTGGTGTTGAAGATTTTAGAATATATTTTGAGCAAGAGTTTAGTTCCGACTATGAGTATACTATCCTTGATGATATTACAATAACTTGCGAAATCAACGAGGAACCAGCCTTGGATAATTTATCGCTTTCTGCAAACGTTATTAAAGGTGGCAACACAATTGTTGTGTATGCTTCTACATTAGAAAACAACCTAACCGATTCGGAAAATGATAGCTTAGGTATTTATTGCAGTTATTCCCAGAACCCGAATTCAACTAACACAATATGTACTGGCGGAACATTAACAGATAGCAGCTATCCATACAATCTTTCATGTTCTTTTTCTACACCAGTAGGTACAGCAAACCATACTATTTATTGTAGAGTGATCGATAACTACACCTCACAAAGTAATATTGTCAATATAACTTTTGAAACAGATTCTATATCACCAAGTATTAGCGTTAATAATGTTGCTGGAGATACAACTCCAACGTATGTTGATAATGTTAATGACGGAAATACAAACATAACTGTTGATGGCGAAGCAAACATGAGTTGTAGATGGAGCACATCAGATTTGGGTTATAGTTCTATGACTAACGATTGTGTTACTAATGGTACGCAAGCAATATGTGTAACAA
>CAZCBT010000017.1:3712-11218 GCA_964497015.1 Candidatus Woesearchaeota archaeon
AGTTCTATGACTAACGATTGTGTTACTAATGGTACGCAAGCAATATGTGTAACAAACCCTTCTGAAGGTTACCCAGATTTTTATATAGCATGTGTTGACTATCTTGGGAATGAACATAGCTCTACAACAAATCTTGATGTTACCGATATCTTAGTAGATTGGAGTGCTCCTACTACTACAGACGATTCTTCTCCTGCAGTCCATGCACCAACTTACAATGTAACAATTATAGAGCAAGACAATGTTGATTCAGATCCTGTTACATTCTATTGCATAGACATAACTAACACTTGCACACCAAATTTAGTAATAGACAATAACGAAACCATAAGCTTTAACGAAAGTTTTAGAGGTATTAATTACTTGCGGTACTACTCTGTTGATGACGTTTCTAATACTCAGGCTGTTGTAAGCAAAGCAATCCATATTAACAGGTTGCCTAATTTTACATCCGCTTATGATAATGTTAGCATTGTGAAAGGTGGTTCAAATATTATAATTTATACTATAGCAAACGATCAAGATAATCATGCTTTAACATTATATGTGTGTAATTCTTCTAATGCTTCAACGGACGGTTGTGCAGATTATGAATATTGCCAAAACGAAAGCTCATTACAAAATCCGCAATGCACGCTTCAAACCCCACAGGACAACCAAGAGCATTATTGGTATGCTTTTATTTTTGATGCCGCTGGCGAGGCAGCTACAAACAATCCAATTTTAGGAAGTTTTGTTACAGATTCTATAGGACCAGAAATAACAGTTATTTCTCCGGAAAATAAAACTTATGCACAGTCGGAAATTACAGCAGAGATTTCGTTAAGTGAAACTGGTTCTTGGGCAGGATATTGTTTGGATAATTGCACAGCCAACACAACCATGGCAAAAGTTACAGATACGCTTTGGATGGCATCATTGAGTTTAGAAAATGGTCAGCATAATATTACATTTTTTGCAAACGATAGCTACGGCAATATGGAAAATTCGTCAACTATTTTATTTGTCGTTGATACAACTTTACAAGATACAACACCACCTACGATTACAATATGGCAACCAGAAGAAGGAAAATTCTACACGAATTCTACTTTAACTTTTAACATCACAACAGATGAAAATGCATCATGGGCTGGTTACAAGCTTGATAATGCAACCATAATTACAATGGAAAATACTACACAGAAGAATTGGTATAAGGTTGTTAGCTTAACGGGTGGCTATCATAATGTAACATTCTTTACTAACGATACATCTACTAATAAAAACCAAGGTAACACATCGACGTGGTTTGTTATTGATACACAAGCACCTTATTATGTTGAAATTAACCATACTACACCAGTTAATAATTCTGGAAATGTTACATGCTATTCTTTATGGAAAGATAATATTAGCTTAAAAAATGGAACAATAAGCCATAACGCTTCTGGAACTTTCGTAAATTACACTTTTTCATTATCGGGAAACGGGAGCAGTTTAAATATAACAATTGCTAATCCCTTGCCCGGAAGTTTTGTTTGTAGGTTTTATGTTTACGACAATGCTTCTTGGCTTAATAGTACAGAGCTAATTGTTAGCGTAGCAGATGTTATAAAGCCAAATATAACAAATTTTTCTTATTCCCCTGAAAGTTTGGATTATCTTGACCCTGGTGTTGTGGCGAATGTAACAGCAAATGTTTATGACCAAACACTTGATAGTGTGGTACTTCAGTATAAAAACCAAACTTCTGATTGGTTTAATAAGTCTATGACCAATTTAACAGGAAATCTTTATTTTGCAAACCTTTCACTTTCAGAAGGAAACTATACTATTAGGATTTTTGCAAATGACAGCTATGGTAATGAAAATTATTCTCAGGAAAAGACATTGCAAGTATTTTATGATTATGCTTGGAATCATTCTTCAACCATCTCAGATGTTTACTCTGTGGTTTATGGAAGCGCAGAAATTCTTGAACTTGGAAATCTAACATTAAACAACACAGGCGATAATGTTTTGTTTTTCAATGTTTCAACAGATTCTTGTTGGGTTACTATAAATGAAAATAAAAGTCTTTCATTTAATCTTTCAACAAGTGAAAATATAACACTTAATGTTTCTGCTAATATCTCTGGTTTTTCTCCAGGTTTGTATGATTATGCATTAATAATAAATATAAGTTCAAATAATAGCTATGCATCTTCAGCAATAATTAACAAGACTGTAAATGTTCAGAATGTTCCAGGGCCTTATTTAGATGTAAAGATTACAGAATATTCTACAACTGTTTACAAAGGAACAAATACGAGAATTGTAGCAGAAGTTAAAAACCTTGGCACAAAAGATGCAACAAATGTTGTTATAACATTTAACTATCCTTCAGATTTCTCATTAGTTTCTGGTACGCCTAATAAAACAATAACTAATTTAATAATAGGCGGAACCGCAACAAGCAGCATTAATTTGCATGTGCCTTCTACAACATCGCTTACGCAAGCAACAATTTCCGTGAATGTTAGTTGTGATGAAAATTCAACAGATTATAACGAAAAGACAATAGAAATTCTCTCGCCAATAGTTACGCAAATTACAGAAGAAGCTGTTAGCAGGGGTGGTGCTGGTGGGGGTGCTGGTATAGCAAGACCAAGAAAGAAAGAAATAGAAATCTCTAAAGTGATAGAAATTGTAAGAGGCAAGGAAGATTATTTTGAGATTAATGTAACAAATCGCTACATGAATTATACAATGAAAAACATAAAGGTCTTGATTTCTGGTTTTCCTGAAAGATATGTTGAGATAACACCTACGCTAATTAAAAAGCTTGACTATGGAGAGACAGCATACTTTAAAGTTAAAATAAAGATACCAACTTACAAGAGTTATGAAGAAATTTTGCTAAATGCTACAATACTTGCGGATTTGATAAAAGGCACAACAAAATATCAATACAAAGAAAAACAATACATTGCTTTGATAATTCATTCTCTAAGTAAAGAAGAATCCAATAAAACTCTTGAGGAAGCATTAGAAGCATTAAAACAAATGGAAGCAATGCAGTTTAATGTTGATAAACTCAAAGGGATTTTTGAGAAAGCTTCCCAAGCGTTTAACAATAAGCATTATGGTGAAGCAGCTTACTATGCTAAACAAATTCTTGCTACTAAAGAAATGGCCTTTCAAGCATATAACCTAATACAAGAGATTAAGAAAAAACTTGAGAGTATTAAAATAAGGGGCGCGGTTACGAAATTAAAAACTTATCAATTATTAAATCTTGCTTTAGCTGCTTTTGAAAGGGCTGATTATGAGCTTGCATTACAAAGAGCAAACGAAGCAAAACTGACACTTGCCATAGAATCGCAAATAAAGAAAGATTTACTTTATTATATTTCCAATTATTGGTGGGCAATTATTGTTAGCATATTGCTAGCTTTTATGTTTGCTACAATAGGGCATAGACAATATTTGAAATCAAGCATAGCAAGAAAACTGGACATGCTTGCAAATGAGGAACTAAATGTTAGAAAATTGATTTTTGAATTGCAAGAGGATTATTTTGAAAAAGGAAAGATGTCTTCAAGTGAATATAAGAGAAAACTTGATTCCCATCAAAAAAGGTTGGCCCAAATTAAAAAAGAAAGGATAAAGTTAAGGAACAAGAGAATAAAATTGTTAAAAGGCGAGCGCTTAATAGAACAGCTTGATAAAGAAACTAATGAGGTGCTTAATGCGATTAAAAAATTGCAAAGAGACTATTACGAGAAGAAAAAAATTCCAAAAAATGTTTATGAGGAATTGCTTAATTCTTATCACGAACGACTTGCAGAAATAGAAGATGAAAAGTTAACCGCTTTGCTCATAAAGAAAAAATGAAAAAGGTACTATTTTGCATAATTGGAATTGTTCTTTTGTTTAGTGTGCTTGCTGTTACAAAAGAAGAAGCAAAGAATGCTATAGAAAATGCTACAAAAGATATACAACTAATGAGGGAAACAAATTTCTCTACAAACTATGTTGAAGATTTGCTTGAATTGGCAAAGAAGGCTTATGAAAGAGCAGAATTTGCTGATATTCTTAAGCATAATGCCACTGGCGAACTTGCAGAAAAAGCAAGAAAATATCTTTCAGGACTTGATTGGCAAGGGTTTAGCTATGATGATGTTGTTATTTATACAAATAATATTTCTTACACAAAAGAAAAGGCATTTTATCTTTTTGATAGAATTAATGCTATGGAGAGGGAAATTTCTTATTACGAATCTCTTGGTTTTAATGTTAGTAAGGCATATTCCTTATTGGAAAAAGCAAAAAGAGATTTTTACGATGAACGCTACGATGATGTTGAAAAAGATTTGGAAGGTTTAAAACTTGCTCTTGAAGAGGAGGAAAGAAAACAAAGTTTAATTTACATTTCCAGAGAATCAACAAAAAATTTCTTTGTTAGAAACTGGAAGGGGATTCTTATTTTGTTTAGCTTCCTTATTGTTTTAGGTATTGTTTTGCATAGTATAATCTCAAAAATTCTTGTTAAGAAAAAGATTAAAAAGCTTGAAAGCGAAAAACAAGCTTTGAAAGAATTAATCAAGAAAACACAAACAGAAAGATTTAAATTAGGAAAAATTCCAGAAGCAGTTTACAAGATAAGAATTAACAAATACAAAGAGAAGCTTGCTGAAATCGAAAGAACATTGCCTGTGTTAAAAAATATGCTTAAAAAGAAAAAGAAAAAATGAGTACTACAATATTAATTATACTTATAATTGGGACAGCAGCAGCTGTTTATTGGGTGTTGGTTGGTGAAAGATTGCAAAGAAAACTTTATAGAAAATGAATGTTGAAATTAGAAAGGCTAAAGAAAAAGATTACAAAACTGTTTTTAGTCTGGATGAAAAATTTGTGCTTTATCATTCTCGTTTTAAGGTTTGGAAATTATTTGAACCTTCTGATAAGGTGAGAAAGGTGTGGAAAAAGCTTTTTATGGGATTTATAAAGAAGAGAAATAAGCTTGCTCTGATTGCTGAAGAGGATAACAAAATTATTGGTTTTCTTTTAGGGAAGATTAATAAGCGTCGGGGTTTTAAAATTGAAAAGACAGCACATATAGAAAAAATTTTTGTTGATGAAAATTATAGAAATAAGGGTGTTGCAACAAAATTAAAAAATGAATTTATTAAATGGGCAAAAAAGAAAGGGGCCAAAGCTTTAACATTATATGTTGCTGTAGAAAACAAAAAAGCTTTAAAACTTTATAAATCTTGGAACCTTAAAAAATATTGTTATGGAATGTATAAGTTGTTAAAATGAATTTCATAAAAAAGATTTTTGAAAATAAAATTGACGAAACAGTAAGGAAACAATTTATGAGGTTTGGTAAAGGAAAATATGAGCACAGAGCTTTAATAGAAATTAAAATTGGAAAGAACGTTTCTATCAAAACAAGTTATGAATTTTGTAATGATTTAGTTAAAAGCATAGCACAATTTTCAAAATCAAAAATCAAGATTTCTGGGTTGATTGTTTCTGCTAAAGAGATTGCAAATAGGCTTGAGAAATTTAACATCAGTTTTGATACTAAAAAATGGGGTGTACAGTACAAAGCAGAAATTCTTGAATCAGAAATAAGCCCCGATGATTTGCTAAAGCTCCATGAAGAATTTAAATTTGATTATTTATTGCTTAAATTAAAATCTAACGAGTGTAGCTTAGCTTGCAAGACATCTTTGCCAAAGCCAGGAAAAGAATTGAAAGCTAATTTCTGCGTTGCAGGTTTTTTGGATAATGCAATAGTAGAAGATTATGGTTTTGGTGTTAATGATAACGCAAAAGAAATGAAAATAGAGCATACTTTTATAATAGAGAAAATAGAAATCCCAAAGGAATATGAAAACGATTTTGAAAAGGCAAGATTGTATGCAAAGCGTTATGGGAAAATAATAAGGAAGATTTCTTTTGATGGCAAAGCAGCTTTGCTAGAAAAAGAATTTTGTATATAAACTTAGAAAATTTTATAAATCCTTGCTTTGCTTGTTTTTAAAATGGCGAGGGCCCATAAGCCTAGGGCAGGAAGTTTGCAATTTTGGCCGAGAAAGAGAGCAAAATCCATTGTTCCAAGAATTAGGTCTTGGCCTAGTTGCGAATCCGCTAAGCCGCTAGGATTTGCTGGTTATAAGGTTGGTATGTTGCATGTAATTGCTTTAGACAATACACAAAATTCTCCAACAAAAGGCCAACAAATTGCTTTGCCCGTGACTGTCATAGAATGTCCGCCTTTATTTGTTATGGGTTTGCGTTTTTATAAAAATACTGTTTATGGTTTAAAACTTATTTCTGAAGTGCTTGCTGATAATCTTGCTAAAGAGCTTGACAGAAAAATTTGCATGCCTAAAAAGAAAAAACAAGAAATTCCACAAGAATTTGATGATGTTAAGCTGCTTGTCCATACCATACCACACAAAACAGGAATAGGAAAGAAAAAGCCTGAAATCTTTGAGTTGGCTATTGGTAGTAAGAATAAAGATGAAAAACTTAATTATGCAAAATCTATACTTGGCAAAGAAATAAAGCTAAGTGATGTTTTTAATGAAGGCAGTTATGTTGATGTTCATGCTGTTACAAAGGGAAAAGGCTTCCAAGGACCTGTTAAGAGATTTGGTATCAGTTTAAAGCATCACAAATCTGAAAAGAAAAGGCGCTCCACAGGCAATCTTGGATCGTGGACACCTGCCAAGGTCGATTGGAGGGTGCCCCAAAGGGGGCAGATGGGTTTTCATACAAGAACAGAGTATAATAAGCTAATACTTGCGATTAATCCTCAAAACATCACACCTGCTGGTGGTTTTCATAAGTATGGTGTTGTCAAGAATGATGTTTTGCTATTAAAGGGCTCTGTGCCAGGAGCAAGAAAAAGGATTATCAAAATCATAGACACTATTCGAGAACCAGTTAGAAAGGAACAATATCAAATAGTGCAAATTGTAAAATGAAGGTACCAGTTTATAGCATAGATGGCAAGAAACTTAAGGAAATAGAATTGCCTAGTCAGTTCTATGAAGAATACAGACCAGATTTGATAAAGAGGGCTGTTCTTGCTATACAGTCCCATAAACGCCAGCCATATGGTGCTTCTCCAGAAGCAGGAAAAAGACATTCTGCTAAACTTTCTAGAAGAAGACGTGCCTATAAAGGTGCTTATGGTTTGGGCATTAGCAGAGTTCCAAGAAAAACAATGTGGCGAAGGGGAATGCACTTTGGTTGGGTTGGTGCTGTTGCTCCTGGGACCGTGGGAGGAAGACGTGCACATCCCCCTAAAGCAGAAAAAGTCTGGGACGAGAAAATTAACAAGAAAGAAAAAAGAAAGGCTATAAGAAGCGCTCTCGCTACTACAAAAGAAAAAGAGCTTCTTGCTTGGGAAACTGCTTACGAAGGGACATTACCCATTGTTATAGAAGACAAATTTGAAGAACTGACAAAAACAAAAGATGTGGAAAAGGTATTTGAAGCTTTAAACCTAAGCAAAGAACT
>CAZCBT010000018.1:0-10915 GCA_964497015.1 Candidatus Woesearchaeota archaeon
TGCAAGGAAGGTGGATTTATTGTTATTGGCTCCACAAAGTTTTGGTGTAGCGAACGTGCCAGACAGCATGAAAGAATGCTTACATCAGCTAAATGCTATGATATTATGGACCCAGAAGATTGTAGAGTCTTGTTTGGTGTTTGTGATCCTGTTTTATGTCCACCATCAAGATTTAATCTAGGAGGAAATTGGCCCCTTGGTCCAGACGAAAGCGTTGTTGAAAAAGGTATTGTTGGTTCAGTAGTTTTAGGATTGCATAACTTTAATATTCCCTATGAGCCATTACCAGTCTGCTTGCCAGGAATTCTTGCTGGATTAAAAAATATAAAATCGTTGCTTGAAGGTTATGTCTCTTGCTTACATACAGCTTTAATTAAAAATGAAAACATTGGTATTTGCGATAAAATTAGATCTATTGGTGTTTGTGAACTTCTTTGGAGAGAACTTGTTAATATTTATAAGCTTAGAGGAAGTATTGCTAACATAGTTGCGGAAAAGATTTTTGGAAAGGACTATGAAGGCGGAGGCGAGTATCTTAACTTCTTGGATACTGTGAATTATGTTTCGGATTCTGTGAAATACTTTACAAAAGAGTATTCAAGTTCATTTTTCGCTGCCTATAAGGGAAGAACAACACAAGAAATTGGAACAGAAATTTGTAAGCAGGCAATATTCGGGAAGGGTTTTGAAGTTGGCGACTTTATTGAGCAACTTTCTGAACCAGAGAATCCACCACAATTTTTTGCTATGGTTGATGAAACACCATGGGCTGTAAAGGTTTCAGAAACGTATTTACCAGAACTTGGAATGCAGCAATACCCACAGTCAGCATATTCTGTTTACTATCATATTTATGCTGGAACCGTGCCTGAGTTCGCAAGAAAGGGAGAAGCAAGAGAAGGAATAAGATATGCTGTTCACTTAACAGATGGTTACAGGTTTTTACCAGTTACAACATCAAATCCAAGTGTTGTTTACAAAACAATTTCTTATGGTGATTATGTTGATGAGAATATAGAAACTTTTGGGCCTAGTGGATTGAATCAAATTTGTGTAGAGATTAACGGCAAACGCGAATGTGGATTTGGAAAGGTTAGCACAGATTTCTCAGTTCAATACATAAGCGATTTGATACAAAAAGACGAACTTGGAAGAAAAATAAATAGTATGGAAGAATGCATACCAGATGCTAGCAGAACAACTCCAACATTAGGCAGCTTGATATTGCCAAGACAATATGGTATGTTTAGCACAGGCATCGTAAGAACTTGCTCCGCTGTCAATCCTGGTTTAGGAAGGGGCGAGGAGCATTATTGGAAGGTTGTTGGAACATGTGGACAAGATCCCCAAACAAAGAGAAGTCTTGGCTATTGCTGGCTTGATACAAGAACAATAACAATCCATGACCTTGAAAGATATAAAACTGTAAAGGCCAATGTTTACATAACTCATGAAAACATAACAAAATGGGAACAGCTTAGTGAGGAAGAATTTAAAAAATATCTAGGCCCCGAGCAAAGTAGGACATATTTAGAAATTTTAAATGAAGATTTTGAAAAATGTACGGATACCGAATGTTATGAAACATTAATAATAGGAAATCCAACTAGGGAAGATTTAAAGACAGACATCTTTACAGTGAATTACAATATTCTTGATGATTATTCATTAGATCCTATTGTTTCAATAAATGCTAAGTTAAAGATCGCTGAAGGTTTAATTAAAAGCGTCATAATAGCCGTTCCACTATCAACCACTTCTCCATCAGAAACTCACCAGATAGAAAAAGGAGCCGAGGGTGGGGGAGAAAAGCCACCTTCTAAACCCCCTGAAAATGAGCAGGAAATAGAAACGTCTTCAGATCTCATAAGAAAACTTTATCAAGAACATGTCAAAGGAGCGTATACGCAATTTATAGGCAAGCCATATGATTGCGCTGATTTTGCTATAACTTTGCTAAAGAGCTTTACAGATAAGTATCACCTTAACCTAAAGTTGTATAATGACAAAAACAATAAATGGTATTCTGGAGAGTTGAAAAGCTTAAAGGAAGCAATAGCATCAAATCACTTATTTAACATTAATAATACCTACCCAATTGAAGATATGGGGGTTGGGGATTTGTATATAGCTAAGCGTGGAGTAAAAGGAAACTACGGAGACGTGATTGTAAGAGTCAACGAAACCACTTGTGCGAAAGGGAATATGCAGAGCGAGAATGCGCAACAGAAACCATTGCCTGTTGAAATAGTCGGATGCCCAGATAAAGATCCAACTTATCAAAAGAGGGGATGGAACTTTTCTAGCATCATACAAATACCTTCAAATTACAAAGCTACTAAGGGTTATATTATAATTGTTAATCCAAAATCGCAAGAGTTTGGAGGGGTAGTATGGAAAAATGTACAACATATTATTAAGTGGGAAATACAAAGGACTATAAGAAACAACAAAGGCGAAATTATTGGGACAATTTATAAAATAAAGGATCCTACAATTTCTTGTTATAAGATAGATGCTGACGAACATAAATGCAATTTGTTGGAGCCGGTTTTAGAATGTTACACAAAAACTAGTTGGTTAAGGAGGGCATTCAATAGGCAGCTTTGCCTACCTTGTCCAAAGGAAGAATCTGGTTGCGGAAAACTAGACAGTAAGGCTCGTGCAGAATGTAGTATATGTGCAAAAAGTATACAATATCCTTCTATTGAAAAGTATATAAATTTGAACGCAAAGGGACCTATAACATATTTTCCACTTAGCGACCCGCCCAACAATAATACAAAATTTAAAATAACCTTGCAAATAGAAGTGGTAAATAAAAAAGAAAATGACGGGGTTAAAGATGTAGAATTTAAAGTGCTCAACAATTTCAACCCAGATAAATTCTCTCTAGTTCCAGGAGGAAGTGTTACTCTAGAAGGATATGGGAGAAGGATCAGAATAACCCTCTTAGAATTGAGAAAAGGATTTCAATTAAAAATCGAAACCATTTCCTCGGATTGTAGATACGTTAAAAGAGGATTAGTAGGCACAACCCCAGAAGAGTGTAATGAAATGGACTTAAAGGGGAAGACCGAAGGGGGAAATGCCATCATAATTGAGGATTGTTATTTACCTTCATATACTTCTTGTGAGCCTTGTCCGAATGATTGTTCTAAATTAAAAATACCTTTAGAATGTGAACAATGTATTGGGTGTGAATGGAAAGATGGTAAATGTAAAGAGAAAGAAGAAAAGTAGCAAAGGAATTATAGGTTTCAATCTCGCAGTGTTTATAATTATAATATTGTTGCTTATCTTCCTACATTCAAAGACAATCTCTTATCAATATTCCTTATTGGAATTTAGTCAAAAGATTTCATATTTACAGCAGAATATTAGCGAAAATGTTTCTGGAAGTTTGCCAGCACTTACAACAGCTTTAGAAGAATTTACACCAAAGATAAAATCTTTCATGCGTTTTGTTTTCTTTTGGTTGCCATTGGTGTTTTTCCTAGCGTTTATAATTACACAAGCACCAAAGTATTACTTGCTGAGCAAAAAGAAAAAATTAAAGGGGTTTCCAAATTATCTTGCGCAATTCTTTGTTTTTAATTTGCCATTCTTTTTAATTTTTTATTTTATTTTTAAGAAGGTACTTTTTTCATTGAGCATAGCTAACTTTTTCGCATTCCTCGAATTTTGTGTATTGATTTATTATTGTTTTTTTGTTTTTTATTTTCATTTAAACTGGAATTTTATTAATACGTTTAAAATTTCTCTTAAGAAAATTTTTAACAAGAAAAATGTTAAGCCTTTCTTATTGTATTTGCCATTTTTAGTTATTTGCCCCCTTGTTTTCTTGACTACCTTGTTTATAGTTGTTTTTTCCTTAAGCTTAGCTTACCCTTATCTTTCCATTCTAACAATAATCCTTGTTTTGCTAACTTGGCTTATTTCCGTATTAGAAACAAGAATTGCTGATTTACTTGTTTAGAATTGCTTGCTTAAAAATTCTATGCGGGGGGCAGGATTCGAACCTGCGCAGGCACTAAGCCACCAGGTGTCTTACTTCATTGCAAAGCTCTGAACACCTAAAGTCCTAAGCTTGGCCTTTAAAAATCTGGCCCGTTTGACCACTCCGGCACCCCCGCATAAAATCAAGCAAGAATTACAATTTAAAAATTTATCTCTTTTTCTGTTTTCTCCTCTTCTTTTTTAACCAAGCATAACTTCTAAGCTTGCTTGACTTGCCAAATCCGCAATGAGAGCAAACTTTTTTTGATTTATGATAAGATCTCCTTCCACAGCGTCTGCAAATAGTACAAGCTACTTTTCCAGATTTTTTACCCATAGAAGGTGTTCCCTTTGTCATTTTTAAGCGTAAGAAATCATTACTATTGTATCGCCCCTAACAAATGTTGTTCCAAGTTTTCTTTTTATTTCTCCATTCTCGCGTTCTTCTGCATCTTCAAGCACTGTGTTGATATGGATATCAAAAGCTTTAAGCACACCAACTAGTTGCTTGCCGTTTTTTAGTTCAACAATTACTTTCTTGTTTCTTGCGTTGTTTAAAGCATCCAAAGGTCTTTCAAATTCCATTTAGAAAATTGAAATCTTTTAATATTTAAATTATTCGGTTTTAAAAGTAAACAAAAGATTTTTAAATATCTTAGCAAACATTTTTCAGTTATGAGAGCGACAACAAGATCAAGAAGGAAAATTACTGGTGGGTTGTATAGAGATTATAGAAAGAAAAAACTTTACGAACTTGCTGGCGAACCAACACTAACCAGCATAGGGAAAACAAAAAGAAAAATTGTAAGGGTCAGAGGTGGAAACACTAAAGTAAAGGTTCTTAGCATAGAAAAAGCAAATATTTATGATCCTAAAACAAAAAAACACCAACTTGTTAAAATAAAATCTGTTCTCGAAAATCCTGCTAACAGACATTATATTAGAAGGAACATAATAACAAAAGGTTGCATTATTGACACAGAACTTGGAAAGGCAAAAGTAACAAGCAGACCGGGCCAAGAAGGTGTTGTTAATGCTGTGTTAATATAATTTTATTTGTATATTTTAAACATATTTTCTTTTAAAGCCCCATAGAAAATTAAGTCAATCCTTAAAATTTTTAAATTTTGCTTAAAAAAACGAAAGATTTATAAATAAGTTATTAATTCTATTTATAAAGTTTTGTTTAATTGTAGGGTGGTTAAAAAAATGCCTATTTCCTACATAAAGAAATGCCCAGAATGTGGTTCTACAAATCTTAAGATAGACAAAGAAAAAGGTGAAGTTGTTTGCAATTCTTGTGGATTGGTCATAGAAGAAAAGATGGTTGATTTTACACAGGAATGGCGCGAATTTGAGGATAAAGAAACCTCAAGAAGAAGAGTTGGGCAAGCTTTAACCTATACGAAATATGACAAGGGTCTTGGAACTAGCATTGGTCAAACAGGAGAGCTGTTTAAGCTTGAAGGTAAAGAAAGAGACAAATTCTTTAGATTGAGAAAATGGCAATATAGGGTTTCAACCGCAATTGAAAGAAATTTGAAGCTTGCATTAGCAGAGCTAAAAAGAGTTTCTTCTTTGCTTAACCTTCCAAAATCTGTTGATGAAGAAGCCTCAAGGATTTACCATCTTGCTGTTCAACGTGGATTGGTTAGAGGCAGAAGCATGGAAAGTGTAGTTGCTGGTGCTTTGTATGCTGCTTGCCGTAGAAACGAAGTTCCAAGAACACTTGATGAAATTTCAGAAGCTTCCGGAATTGATAAGAAGGAAGTTGGAAGAACTTATAGGTTTATAACAAGAGAGCTTGGAATTAGAATCATGCCGAGTGACCCTGTTGATTATTTGCCAAGGTTTGTTTCTGCTTTAAAGCTTAGCGCGGAAACACAATCAAAGGCTGTTGAGATTTTAAAGAAAGCCCAAAAAGCAGAACTAACTTCCGGAAGGGGCCCTACTGGGTTAGCGGCTGCAGCATTGTATATTGCTGCTTTGTTAAACAATGAGAAGCGTACACAACGTGAAGTTGCTGATGTTGCTGGAGTAACCGAGGTTACAATTAGAAATCGCTATAAAGAATTGATTAAAGAATTAAAGCTAAAAGATAAACTTAAAGAAAAGAAAATCGAAGAAAAATGAAAGATCTTGTTGAGTTGATGGAACTTTTAAGGGAGAAGTATTTAAGTAAGACATTAGAGGAGGGCTTTAGTTATTTTTTTCCAGGAGAAATTAAATTGGAAGAAAAACCAGCAGATTATACATTAAGCCTACGACCTGACCCACTTGAAGAAGAAAAGGAAATTTTACAGAAAATACTTGGCCATAATCTTTATGATTATTAAACAGAGATATCCATCAAATCTTTTGCACATTCTACATTTGGAAATATTTTTTTTGCCTCTTCTTTAAGCCAAGAAACATTTTTGTAGCGCTGAGAGAAATGTGTAAGCACAAGTTTTTTAGCATTTGACCTTTTTGCTATTTCTGCTGCTTGCTTTGCTGTTAAATGTGTGTATTCCTTAGCTTTTTCTTCAAGATCAGAAAGATATGTGGCTTCACAGATTAGCAAATCTGCATCTTTTGCAATTTTATAACAATTTTCACAAACTCTTGTGTCTGCTATTACAGCAATTATTTTGCCTTTTACCAAAATCGTGCCTTCTTTAGCAGTAATTTTTTTACCTTTCCAAACTATGTCTTGGCCTTTTTGCAACTTTCCAAGCAAGGGATGTTGAACAAGTCCGAATTTTTTTGTATATTCAATGTTAATTTTTCTTCTATCTTTTTCCACAAATCTTAACCCAAAACAAGGCGCTGTGTGTTCAAGTTTATATGTTTCTAAAATAAAATCTTTGTTTTCGAAAATTTTTCCATCATGCTCCAGAACATGTGTTCTAATCTTTAGTTTTTCAAAAGTTCCAAGTTTTTTTATGAAATTTATAAACTCATTAATACCTTTTGGTGCATAAATATCAAGAACCTTTGAATAATCATTAACTTCAAGATTTTGCAAAAACCCTGGCAGTCCAAAAATATGATCTCCGTGGAGATGTGTTAAAAATATTTTTGTTACTTTTGTTGCTTTAAGATTAGCAAATTTAAATTGCCTTTGCGTGCCTTCACCACAATCAACTAAAATATTTTCATTCTTGTAGCTGATTAGCAAACTAAACAAATTCCTTTCTTTTGTTGGTTGCATAGCCGATGTGCCAAGAAAAACAACTTTCATAAAAACAGAAATTCAACGATATTTATAAAGTTTTATATTTGTTTCTAGGTTTTCGATGTAAGCAAGCATAGAATAAAATTTCCATAAAAAGAAATTTTTTGCTTTTTCTAAGGTATCTTCAGATTTTTTCAAATCTAACTTATAACACTCTGCAATATAGCTAGAACCAAGAACTTTTCTTCTTTTTTCCTCTAATTCTTTTGCAGTATAAAACAACCCCAATTGAAGCCTTAAATCTCTGTAAAGATTTATGCTCCAGGAAATGTGTTTAGAAGTAACCTCAGGAAAATCTTGTTCCCAAAGTTCCTCCTCAGAAAGCCCCAATTCTTTTTTAATAATTTCCAACATATCCTTGCTTAAAATACTAGCACTACGATGCTCAGCTGACATCCTTATTTTTACCGGTATAAAAACTTAAATAATTTTCGAAAAGCTTTTTAAATAAATGTGCTCTAAATTAAAAAATGGAAAAGATTCATGGCTTACTTGTTGGAAATAATGTTATTGCAGATTTTGATGGTTTAGCAAAAGAACTCTACGATAAATCGCGTTATGGTGAGCCTATTCAACACAGTAAAATCCAATATGCATTAATAGAAGCACTCTATTTAATGGAAAGAGATAAGCTAGAAGTTGTTGAAAAAAGAAAGCCCCTAACTTTTGAACAATTCTTAAAAAAGGCAAAATCTCTTGAGCCGAATTTTTGGGTTAGATATTGTGTTTACAAGGATCTTAGAAAGAGAGGATATATTGTTAAAACTGCTTTAAAGTTTGGAGCAGACTTTAGAGTTTATGACAAGGGTGTCAAGCCAGGAGAAGAACATGCAAAATGGATCGCTTATCCTGTCCATGAAACAGAAGTTACAAGCTGGTATGAGTTTGCAGCTAAGAACAGAGTCGCCCATAGCACGAGAAAAAGATTGTTGATTTGCATTGTTGATGAGGAAGGAGATGTTACCTATTATGTAGTTGCCTGGACAAAACCATAAAATGGCAGAAGATTTTAAACAAAAAATTATTTCACACTTGCAGAAAAATGGTCCATCTTTACTAGTCCAGCTTTCAAAAGTCATAGAAAAAGATACAATCCTAACAGGAGCTTTGCTTTCTGACTTGGCAAAATCAAAAAAGATTAAAGTTAGTTTCTTGAAATATGGAACATCGCCTTACTATTACCTTCCAGGCCAGGAAACCATGCTTGAAAGATTGCTTTATCCTACATTAAAGGAAAAAGAGAAGGAAGTTTTTGATATGCTTAAGAGGAAACAGATTCTAAAAGATTCTTCGCTTGAACCAGCACAGAGAGTAATTGTAAGAATGCTTAAAGATTTTGCTGTTCCTGTGCAGGTTAAAAAGGATGACACAGAAATTTTATTCTGGAAATGGCACAGCCTTAGCGATGAAGAAGCAAAAGAAAAAATTCTAAATTCAATTTCAGAAAAAAAGGAAGAAAAATCTTTGGAAATAAAAAAAGAAACCGGGCTATTAGCAGAAATAAAACCACAATCCAAAACAGAAGCCAAAGAGAAAACAAAAATCCAAGAGTCAAAAATAATACAAAGCTCTTTAGCAAAAACAGAAACCAAAACAGAGACCCAAGGGGAATACAAAAAAGAAGCCAAAAAAGCAGACTTTTATACAACTTTAATTTCACATTTACAAAACCTTGGTGCAGAAATAATAGGCGAGCAAATAATAAAAAAGAACAAGGAAGTAAATTTTATTCTTAATGCTCCATCAAGTTTAGGTAAGGTAAGGTTTTTTGCAAAAGCCCTAAACAAGAAAAAAATAACAAATGCCGATATTTCCTTAGCATATAATGAAGCCCAGCAAGTTGGGTTGCCATTGTTAATGATATCTTCAGGAGAATTCCCAAAGAAAGCCAACGAATTTGTTTCTAAAAAGTTAAAAGGTTATGCGCTGTTTATGAACATAAAATGAATTATATCTTTACATTCGGAAGAGATAGAGACCTTTCTTTATTAGAAGTTTACAATTTTCTAAAGGCAAATTATAAATTTAAAGTAGTTGAGCTTGCAAAAAAACTTGCTATTTTTCAAATAGAGAATTTTAACCCACAAAAAGCAATTTCACGCTTGGGTGGTGTTGTTAAAATCGCTAAAGTTCTTGCTAATGGTGTCGATGCTGTTGAAAAAGAAATCTCAAAAATTGATGTTGAAAATAAAAGAATAAATTACTCTATAAGCACATACAATTCAAAAATAGGAGATTTTGTAAGGGAATGCCTAAAGCAACATTTTAAAGAGCTAAAAGTAAAAGCCATGCTTAAAAGAGCCAGAACACCTTCACAGATTATTAAAAAGAAAATATTCCCTCAAGGCTTGGATTTTATTGTTTACAAAGAAATGCTTGCAAAAACAGAAGCCTTGTTTAATCCTGAAGAACATATTGCTAGAGACATTGAAAGACCAAGAAAGGACTATCTTAAAACAATCTCTATAAGACTTGCAAAAATCCTTATCAATCTTGCCTCTATAAAGCCTGGTTCACTAATGTTGGACCCTTTTTGTGGGTATGGGACAATATTACAAGAAGCCTTGCTCATGGGAATAAACTGCATAGGCCTTGATGTTAATAAGAGCTCAATAAATGCAGCTTCTACAAATTTAAAATGGCTTAAGAAGAATTACAAGTTTAATGCAAATTACAAGCTAATAGTTGGCAATGCAAGAAAACTTTCAAATTTTGTAAAAGAAAAAGTTGATGCTATTGTTACAGAGCCTTATCTTGGGCCTTTTATAAGAGGGAGGCTAACACCTAAAAAACAAGAAAGCTATTCTAAAAAATTAATTCCATTGTATAGAGAATTCTTAACAGAAGCCGCTAAGGTTTTAAAAAAGAATGCAAAAATCATTGTTATTTTGCCAGAATTTGTTGGAAGCAAACCAATTCCATTTAATAAGTTTAGCATATGTAAATTTCCAAAAATAAGTGTTAATCCACCCATTAAATATGGCACGAAACAAAAGCTAATAAGGAATGTATTTGTGCTTGTAAGAAAGCAATAATTTTAAATACCTTTCTGTTATAGAATTTTAAACGGTAACATGGGTAGGATAAGGACAGCATTGGTTAAGAGGGTAGCAGGAAATTTATTAGAACAGTATTCTGATTTATTTAAACCAAACTTTGAAGAGAATAAGAGGCTTGTAATGGAACTAACAGATGTTAGCTCAAAGAGGCTACGTAATATAATAGTGGGTTATATCACTAGAATGAAGAAGAAAGAATCCACTAATGTTCGACAATAAGGAGGTGAGCACATGGCGGAAAACCAAGAAGCTAAAAAAGACGACAATGTGGTATATGTGGGAGGAAAACCATTTATGAATTATGTAACAGGAATCGTGATGCAATTTACAACACAAAATGCAAAAGAAGTGACAATAAAAGCTAGAGGAAAATTTATCAGCAGAGCAGTAGATGTAGCAGAAGTAGCAGCAAAGCGTTTTTTAGAAAACCAAATTAAGGTAGATAACATTAAAATAGACAGTGAAGAATTCCAAAACAAGGATGGCAAACAAGTTAGAGTAAGTACAATAGAAATAACTTTGAAGAAAATATAAAAAACTTTAAATATACTTCTTTTTTTTATTTTTTATGAATATGTTTGAAGGGTTTTTTACTTCTCTTACAACTTCAGCATTGCTGCAAATAGCATTGATTATTGTT
>CAZCBT010000019.1:0-10266 GCA_964497015.1 Candidatus Woesearchaeota archaeon
AAGAACTTTTTGAGTTTGCTGCTTTAGATAGAATAATTACTCAAGAAGAACAAGAACTTCTCTTATGGATTTCCTATTTTAATGGCATAATCAGATACAACGACATTAGCAAATTCTACAAATTGCTAAAAAATTATGAAACAGAAAAGAAAATTGTCTTAGCATTACCAAAGCCAGATGTCCGAATAATTAAAGAACTGTTTAAACCTTTTAAAAATTATAAGCTAAGCGAATTTGAAGTTGAGATTAAACAGAGAGAGAATGGATTTGAAAATCTTCAAACCAATGTTATTTACAAATACAAAGATTTCAAACCAAATTTAATAGTTTACGATCCTGCTTTCCATGCAGAGTATATACCAAAAGAAGACCCTGTACTTTTTGATACACTTTTGGATAAGAGCATGCATAACTTTTTATCAATTAAAAGCGATATATTTGTTCCTATGCTAATTTATACTATTGAGAACTACGAACCAAAAATAAAAGAGATTTTAAAAATAATACAAACACCAAGAACAATTTATTTTTTAAGCAGGGGTATAGACAGGCTATGCATAGATAGAGACAAATTGTTAGAAACTATTAACAGAATTTATACAGGAAAAGAAAATGGGATTTTCAAAAAAATCAATCCTTAAAATTCGAAATCAAAATAGCAGCGATTCCTGCAACAATACTGCCAAATAAAAATGTATATACAGAAGATATTTTCCAAAGTAATCCAGCAATTAAACTTGCAGGTAATGCCACTAAGCCAATAGTAGTATGAAATGCTCCTAAACAAGTGGCTCTTATTTTTTCTGGCGAGAGATCAGCAATAAAAGCTCTTTGATTGCCTTCTACTAAAGCATAAACAAGTCCATAGCAAATAAATAAAAACATGTAAATCTTCCAGCTATTAAACAAAGCAAATGCCAAAGCAGTAAAAGCAAATAAACAATATCCAATTGCAAGAACTTTTGTTTTTCCAATACTATCAGCAAGTTTTCCAAAAGGTATGGAAAAAGCTGCATAAAATACATTGTACAAAACATAAAATGCTATTGCAAATATTGCTGATTGCCTAGCATTAACAAACCCATTAAACATTTCAATCGCCTTTAAAATAAAAAACATATAACTAAAATTTGCTAACGCAAATATAGCAACTATAAAAATTGCTATCCTAACTCTTTTTGGTATCTTTTCCAATGCTAAAGAAAAACCAATCTTTCTTGGTTTTTTTCTTGTTTCTCTTACAAAATGCAATGGAAACAAAGAAACAAAAGATATCAAGCCAGCAGCAAGTATAATGGTTTTAAAACTTAGCCCCCAAATCCAAAATAAAAGCAAGCATGCCAAGCTTCCAAGCACCGCTCCTGTTGTGTCAAGCGCCCTATGAATACCAAATCCCTTGCCTCTATGGTCTGGCATGCTTTCAGCTATTATAGCATCTCTTGGTGCGTCTCTTATGCCCTTACCAGTTCTTTCCAAACTTACAAATGCTAAGGCATGCTGCCAAATTCTAGAAAAAGCAAGCAAAAATTTAGAAATCGCACTAGTAAAATACCCACTAAATACATATATTTTTCTTCTGCCAGTTTTATCAGAAAAGAAACCAGAAACAACTTTAATCAAACTCGTGATGCTATCTCTTGCACCGCCTATTAAGCCAATAGCCACGCTACTTGCTCCAAGATCAACCAAAAACAAAGGCAATATCGGAAATATCATTTCGCTGCTAACATCATTTAGAAAGCTAACTATCCCAAGCAATACAACATTAAACATGCCTTTGACTTTCATTTTAGCAACACTTTTGAAAGATATCTTATCTTAGCATGCGATATCTTGCTGTATTCGCCAGAAAAATTTTTTGGAATATGCAGCAATTCATGCAACAATGTTTGATCTTGCTCCCTTTTATTCAGCCTAGAAAAATTATGCTCGTTAACAACAATAACATAGTATGGCTCTATTTCTGGAAAAGGCAGCCTTAAAGCTTTTGGGAATCCTATAACTTTTGCTATAGTTCTTGTTTTACAAGAATACCTGTAAAAGAATATCCTCTCAAAATCCAAGTGTTTAAAATTCAATTTATCTGCAATTTCTTTTGCTCTTATTTTTAAATCTAGAGCTTCTTCATAACGAACCATTAAGTAGAAAATTGGAAGCTTATTTATATAAATTACGAAACCAATTTTAAAGAAAATAAATTTTTATAAACAAGGCAAACAAAGAAAATCCATGAAAAAAATTATAATATCTATTTTAATTCTTGTAACAATCTTCTTAAGCGGTTGCTATACCGGCAAAGTTACCATTAACTATGCATGCAAAGAACCCTATACTATAATTAATAACACATGCTGCTTGGATTTAAATAAAGATCAAAAATGCGATTCCGTAAATGAAATCTTAAATTCCACAAAGGTTGTTTATCATAAAGACATTAAAGAGCTATGTGAAATTTCTCAGAGATTTGAATGTCTAAGGAAAGAAATTAATTCAACATCCATAAAACTTGTTTTACGTAACAAAAAAGCAGGCATAGCTTCCATAACAAAGATAGAATTCCCTGCATTGGGATGTGTAGCATACTACAATGGCACAGTAGAAGAAGGTTTTGATTATCAAGAAGACAAAGCTTTTATTATAAATTGTAAAATTAAAGATAACTACATTGAAACGCCAATAAACATAGAAGCAAATGTTTACAAGCCAACAAATATAAGAGGCCTAAAACTTATGCCTTATACAAAATTTACAATTTCTGCAACAGGAAATCTTTCTGGAATGGTTTCTTAATGGAAAAATAGCATTATTATGCCAAGCAAAACAGCAAGTCCATAGATGCCTTTATTCCATGCAAATACCTTACTTCCGTCAAAATTTCCAAATGGTATTAGATTAAACAATCCAAGCCATGTATTGATTAAAAACCCGTATCTTCCTAGATCTTGAAGAAAGTGTATACCAAAAGAAAAGGTATGAAAATTTAAAAAAATAATTGCTAAAATAAAATTAGCCATAGGCCCTGCTAGAGAAATTTTTCCATTTTTTGCTAAAGAAAATCTCTTGCCTCTTGGATCTATAAACACAGCACCAGGAGCTGCTATTATAAAACCAAAGAAGCTCATTAAAATAGCAAGTATAAGCATAAAATCAAAAGCTCTAAACTCTGCTCTATAGCCGTATTTTTTGGCAAGATGTCTGTGAGCAAGCTCATGGCAAAGAAACCCGATACCAACAGTAAAACCAGAAACAAGAAAAAAATAAATTATGCTGCTAGAAAAAATATTTCCTCTTGTTAGCAATATAGCAAAAGCTAAGCTAATAGCAAACCATGCCTTAATTATTTCCTGAAATTCATACGGGCGCATTTTTTGTAATGTAAAATTCAAGCATCATAAACAAGATATACATCATTAATAAAGCTATCCCTTCCATAATAGAAAAACGCTCTTCACTTTTCATGAATGTAACAAAAACAAAAGCAGTTAAAATCATGAAGTATGCGCCAGTTATAAAATAAAAAAATCCTCCACTAAGCGGAAAGATTAAAGCTGAAATTCCCAAAACAAGTGTTGAGTTTGCTACTACACTTCCCATAATATCACCCAAAGCCATTTCTTTTTTGCCTTTCAGCACAGCTCTTGATTCAAAGATAAGTTCCGGCAAAGATGTGCCAATAGCAACAAGAAACAAACCCACCATTATATCTGGCAATCTCAAATCAAGAGCAATGATTCTTGCGTATCTGACCACAAACTCCGCGCTTCCTAGAAGCAGAATTATACCAAGCACAAACAAACCAAAATTTTTAAACGACTCAAGAAAAGTTACTTTTTCCATTTCTGGAATAGTTATCTTGCCTCTCTTGTAAAGAAAAAACATGTAAGTAAGAAATACAGCTAACAAAATAATACCATCAATTCTTGATAGTACTTTATCAATCATCAATAGCACAGGCAGAAAACAGATTCCAAGCATAAAATAAGCCTCGCGCTTTATTATCTTTTCTTTTACGCTTATTGTTCTTGCTATTAAAATTGCTATGCCAGCCACAAACGTAAGATCAGCAATGTTACTTCCTATGACTGTGCCTAATATTAAAGTTGGCAGTTTATGCAAACTTGAAACCACACCAACAACCAATTCCGGCAAAGAAGTAAAAAGAGCCATCAAGATAAATGCTATAACAAACTCGCTAATTTTTAGCAATCTTGCAAGTTTTGTTAATGATTTTAGCAATATAGCACTGCTAACAACCAAAACTACACAAGAAGCCAAAAAGATCAAAAAATTTAACACAACCATAGAAAAAAAGGTTGGAAATTATTTATAAAGATTTTTAAATTATATTTTTCAATTTCCCAAACCTATAAACTTTATCTTCAACAACAAGAATCTCAAAATTTTTTAGATCCAAACTTTCTAAAAATGGGCTAATTAAGCATTCCTTTGTAACGTCTGTGCCCTCTAAAACAAGATTGCAAGACGGCTGAACAATTAGGGTTTTTCTTTTAAATTTTCCTACAAGATAGCACTTAAATCTTTCATCTTTTCTTTGTTTAAAACTAATAGCGGGATGTTCATGACCTATGATAACAATTTTAGCATCCTTAAAGTTTTTATCATTAGGAATCTCATGACCATGAACAATATAAACATCATTAACAAAATAATGGTTTAAGATAGAAAGCCCTTTTTTTCTGGCTATAGGTCCAAGAATTGTATCGTGATTGCCTTTAAGCAAAATAATTTCCCTGCAAAAATTCTTTAGAAAATCAAGAAACCTCAGCGTGTCAATCCATTCTTGTTTTGAAATAGTTCCAAATTCATGCTTTAAGTCACCATTAATAATTATTTTTTTAATTTCTATTCCCTTTACAGCTTTCTCGAATCTCTTTTCAAGCTCTTTAACCTGAAATCTTGGCACAAGAATTCCAAGATTGTTAAGGTATTCCTCAAAGCCAATATGAACATCAGCAAGAATTAGAATCTTTTCATTTTTTAAATACAAAAACAAATCTCTGGCTTCTATGTTATCAAAAATTGTTATGCTATCAGCTGCAAAACTCTCTTTCGACTTCTTTAAGCAAGGTTTCTGCATCATAGTCTTTTACAATATCGGGGCTATTGCATGCTGGACAGTTTCTAGGAATTTTATTACCTTTAACAGTAAATCTATAATTGCAAGCTCTACACAGATATCTTTCTGGCATAACAAATCAAAGACAGCATGATATTTAAATATTATGTTTTCCTATTTTTGCTAAAACATATTTATGCATCCTTCTTAAAAATTCTGTTCTATCTTCTATTTTCATCACATCCAATCTTCCTTGCAAAGCGATGTTAAAAGCAAAAGGACTCGGCAAAGAAGTTGCAAGTTGCTTAACTTTTATTTTTCCTTGTTCTATCCATTTAAGCATTTTTGCAGCATTTTCAACATCCATAGCATCTTCAAGAATTTCGCGTTTTGTTTCTTTAACTATGCAAAAATCTTTTGATATTCTTTTTAGTGTGCTTAACAAAAGCATAGAACTAAGCTGTTGCTTTCCTATTCTCTTTTCACGGCCTTTATATCTACGCAATATCATCAAAGCTCTTGTGGCACAATGTCTAAAGCGTCTTTTAAATATTTCAGTGTCTTCTATTGCGTATTCAAGAATTTTCCTTAATTCATTTGATTTTAGTAAAGCCAAAGCCCTTAAAACTTGCATCGGCTTGTAGCTGCTTAAATAAAAACCATTATCATTAATTCCTACATCTATATCAGCATGTGCTAGCTTAGCCACAACAAACGCAAGCGCTCTTGCAAGAGCTTCATTGGCTCTTCTGCCATACAAGCTATGAACTACAGCATATTTCCTACCATCTTGTTCGTTGAAAAACTCAACAACAAGTTCATTTCCATTTGGTATATCTGCAAAAAGATATTGTTCTTTAAAATAGCTGTAGATTGCTTCTGCAGCATTTTTATCAACATAAAGATAGCTTAAAATAAAATCTAAGATTTCTTCTTTGGGCTTCTTAGCTAAAAATTTCTCCTTCATCAATTTTCTAAATCTGTTAATCTCTAAAGCAAGGTCAAAACTAAGAGGAAGCATCTCACTATACCAAGAAGGCACAGTAGGTGGTTCTTCTGTAGCAGCGCTAACATAAGCTGTCATGCCTTTTGAATATAAAAATTTATACTTATTTCCACCAAGCACAAAAACATCTCCTTTGTGCAATTTTTCTAAGAAAGATTCTTCTATATGCCCTACAGGGTCGTTTCCAACTTTAACGGTTACGTAACTTTCTTCTGGAATTGTGCCAATATTTGTCATGTAAATAACCCTTGCAAGCTTTCCGCGTCTACCTATCATACCTGTTTCTTCATCATACCAAATTTTTGCATAAACATTCCTTGCCTCTAAAGCATACCTACCAGCAAGATAATTTACAACATCAAGAAAATCTTGCTTGCTCAACCCTGAAAAGCAAAAACTCTTTTTAATTAGCCTATACAAACTATCTACATGTATTTTTTCTGTAATTGCAATTCCATAAATATGCTGCGCAAGCACATCAAGACAATTTTTTGGAATATGAATTCTATCAAGCTTTCTTTCTAAAGCACACTTCAGCAAAACAGCACACTCTACCAAGTCATCTCTATCAAGAACAATTATTCTGCCTTTTATTGTTTCATGCAAAGCGTGTCCAGATCTGCCTATGCGCTGCAACAATCTTGCTACACTTTTCGGGCTACCTAAGCAAATTACCAAGTCAATATAACCAATATCTATGCCCAATTCCAAAGAAGTGCTGCAAACTATAACTTTGAGCTCGCCATTTCTTAAGCGTTTTTCTATTGATTCTCGAACTCTTTTTGATAAGCTTCCATGATGCGCTCCAATGTTGCCGATATATTTCCTTGGAAATTTTTCTTTAAGATGATGAACAACGCGTTCTGTAGCAGATCTTGTATTAGTAAAAATCAGAGTTGTTCTATGTGATTGAATTAAGTTATCTAACAAGTTATACAAAGCGTTATGCTTTTGTTCATGTGTTGTATCAATCAAATCTGGCAAAGGTGACAAAACCTTTAAGTCAATTTTCTTTTTAAATTCAACACTAGCTATTTTACAAGGCCTATCACTACCAACAAGAAATTTTGCAACACCTTCAAGCGGAGAAATAGTAGCGCTAAGCCCTATCCTTACAAATTCTTCATTGCAAAAATATTGCATTCTTTCTAAGCTTAAAGATAAATCAACACCCCTTTTATTTTCAGCTAACGCATGGATCTCGTCAACAATACAATATTTAACATCCTTCAGCAGTTCTTTAAATTTTGGAGAAGTAAGCATCAAAGCCAAGCTCTCTGGTGTGGAAATTATTATATGTGGTGGTTTTTTAAGCATCTTTGCTTTATCTAATGCAGAAGTATCCCCAGTTCTGGAATTGATTCTTATCTCTATTTTTTTGCCATATCCTTTAGCAAGTTCTTGAATTTCTTGTATTGGCTTTTTAAGATTAACCTCAAGATCTCTTGACAAGGATCTAAGAGGATTAATATAAACACAATAAATTTTATCTTCAAGCAAATCATGATCAGCAAGCATAACAAGTTCATTAATTATAGCAAGCGTAGCTGTTAATGTTTTACCGCTTCCAGTTGGTGCTGTAATTAGAATGTTGTTTTTATTATGTATTTCAAGCACACCGAAAAGCTGTGGTAGTGAAAAATTCTTAAACTTGCTAAAAAACCATTCCCTAACCAAGGGGTGGAGTACCTTTACTATCTCTTCTTTGGTATATGGTCTTTCTAGTTTGGTTATCATTTTTAATCAACCCATTAAGAGTTGCTATTTCTTCTGAGCTATAAAAATCTTCCCAATTTTCTGGTACTTTACCCTTCTGGTACTCTTCCAAAAATCTTTGGATTCTATAGCTTGGAATTGCATTTATTAATCTTTTAATTCTTTTCTCAAATGCATCTTCTGGATCGTAGCCATGGCTATGCTCTTGAAGATAAACCTTCTCATTTTCAAATTTTATATTAATTTGACTTGAAGAATCGCAAAAACTTTCAAAAGCAAGATTATATCCGCCATTTTTCCCAAAAAATTTCTTATTGTATCTAACATTGCCATACTCTTTTTTTCCTTCCAAGCTATCTACAAATTTTTTTAATTCAGATTCAAATTTATTCCTATCCATTTTTCATAACCAAAAAGTGGTTAATTTATAAATTTTTCTGTTTGCGAAAAGTTTTTAAAAACAATTTGGTTTTGCTTTACATGGCAGAAAAAAAGCGCGTAGGAAAAGTATTGCACTACTATAGCAATATAGGTGTGGCAGTTATTGAACTAGAAGATACACTTAAAATAGGAGATAAAATTACTATAGAAGGCAGTACTACTAATTTCGAACAAGAAGTAGAAAGTATGCAGATTAACAAGCAACCAATAGAAGAAGCAACAGCAGGTCAGCAAGTAGGTTTAAAAGTTAAAGACAAAGCACGAGAGAATGACATTGTTTACAAGATTGTAGAGTAAATTTTCTTTTTTAAAATGCTTTCAAAGAAAATTCCACCAAGCCATGAGAATCTTTCACAATTAGAAGGTGCTATAAGATTCTTATTTGACAAGTATGAACGTCATCCAGATTCAGAACAAATAAAAAGGTTTTGTGTTGATAAAGCAATCGAACTTTTTAGAAATGGTATTAAAGAGTATAACAAATTAATAAAAAATCTTGAAAAAGAAATCTGGAAAAAGTTTTATGATTAATTATCTCGAAGCACTTGCTTGTCTTTCCAATTCAAGCTTCTTAGAGATTGCAAAACTTTCTTGCTTGCATTCGTAAGCGTTAATTATCTCTTCAGCAAGTGCCTCTGCAAGACTTTTCTTGCTTTTAAAGGATTTACTATAAGCACCTTGGCAAAGATGTTTTAAAGCAAGATCTACTCTACGCTGTGGAGCACATTCTACAGCAGTAGGATACTTTGCTCCACCATATTCTATACTAGTAATTTCGTCTCTTGGAGCAGCATTTTCTATTGCTCTTACCAAGACAGCAATGGGATTTTGTTTTATTTTTTGCTCTATAATTTCAAAAGTCCCAACAATAGTTTTGTACAATCTTGTTGTGTCTCCGCTGAAGTGTCCTGATGTAAGCTTGTGCTTCTTCCCTCTATGCCCAGAAACCATGAGTTTGTTAAGCAACCTTTCAACAATGTTTACATGATAACTCTTATAAAATCTGTGCTTTGAATATTTTCCAGAACTTTTTGGGATCAAAATCGGTTTTAAACAAATATAATCTCTTAAACCAGGGTCTGTTATTTCTATGCTCTTGGTAGACCATCTATTAAATAATAAAAACTCTGTCATTTTTATCTCCTACCTTTTTCAATTAATCCTCTACGCAAGGCTTCTAAGCTTTGATCATTTACCTTAATAACCTTCCATCTAATCCCAGGGATATCACCTTTTGCCCTACCTTTAGTTCCACCAATACATTCTATTATAACTTCATCGTGTTCAGCAACATATTTACTTGCTTGATCCCCAGGCAAGAAGGCAGCAACCTTTTTACCATTTTTAATAAGCTGTACTCTTACAATCTTTCTTCTAGCAGAGTTTGGCTGCTTTGCTTCTACATCTGCTTTCTCAAGGACAATAGCCCTTGCTTGATGAGCTCCTTCAAGTGGATCAGATTTATCCTTAAGTTTAAGCAAACTACGTTTATACCACTGATCATGCAATCTAGCTCCTTTTCTGCGTTTTTTCAACTTTCCCCCAGCAAACAAGCCATTAGGTTTCTTTCCCATTTTTACACTACTTTCACATCAACATCAAAGTATCTTTTAACAATACTTTTTATATCTTTTAAATTTTTGCCTTCCCGACCAATTAGTTGAGCTTTATCAGCCACACTGGCAGGAACTATGTTGACAATATTATCTTCCATATAAATATCTTTCGGCCTTAGGGGTGCTATTAAACTTCTAATAAATTTTACAGGATCGTTACTAAATTCTACAATTTTTAATTTTTTCTTTAGTACTGTTTCTAGCTTTTTAACATTAGCCCCATTTTTACCAATAGCAAAACCAATATTCTTTTCAGGAACTATAAAAACAATCATGGAGGAATTCTTCATAAAGCAATCTTTAACCATCACACCAGTAAGGTTTTCAAACAAAGTTCTGTATTTAATTAACTCCAGATCGTATTTAATCCTCATTTTTCAAAAGATAAAACAGAAATATTAAACGGTTTC
>CAZCBT010000020.1:0-9851 GCA_964497015.1 Candidatus Woesearchaeota archaeon
AAATCTATTTTTCTTAACATTTTTAATTGCAAAAAACAAAATTAAGCCAGCTAAGCTATGATACAAAGCAACAGGATGTCTTGGCATGGTAGCATAACCATAACCACCATAATTAATAGCCCATGGCAAATTTGTTTCTGTGCCAATATGGTCACCAATTAAAAAGCAACCAATTCTCCCTATAGCTATCCCCAAACCAATAAAAGGTGCAACCAAATCAGCATACTTTATCCATGGAATCTTTTTATACTTTGCATAGCAAGCAGTAAAAAATATTGCACCAAGGATACCACCCCAAATACTCATGCCACCTTGCCAAACTTTAAACACATCCAAAAAGCCAGAAAGTTCATACCAATATTCTATTACAAAACCAATCCTACTTCCAATTAAAGCACCAAGAACTAAAAAGAATATAAAATTCCAAAATTGTTGCATATCAAATTTTTTTCTTTTAGCTTCTTTTGCTGCTAATAAAATACTAACAATAAACGCTATTGCAACCAATAAACCCCAAACCTTTATCTTAACAAATCCAATAGGAATTTCTGTGATTCTTTGATAAGGAAGCATTTTTTAATTACTAACACTTCATAATCTAATGTCCAACTTTAAATTATTTTTTTATTTTATATAAAGATTGGTTAGTCAATTCCAAAAAGCTAATCTTTTGACTTTATTCACAAGTCCCAGAGTTACTACCCTCACCTTCATAACCAAAACCAGGTGAAGGTACTTGTGTTGATAAGTTTTCATTACATTCTGTTGGCGGAGTTGTAAAGGCTGAACAAATTGTTTCAAGTAAGGATGCTGGGTTTCTATTTGTTCTTACTGTTATGCCATTAATCACTAATGTTGGCGATCCTCTAACACCATATTCTTGGTTAAGAGTTTTATCAACATCGAATGGCGGGAAGTTTCCTTGCCAGGTTGATTTGTCATTAAGATTTTCTGTAACTTGGAATTCTTTATCAACTTCGTCTTCACAAGCCTCCAAAGAATCTTTATCTATACCAACTTCATCTAAACATGCTTCGCTATTGCCATCTTTTAAGAAGCATTCTAAATATGGAATCAATTTTTCTGGTTGTTCTTTTTGTATGCAAACTTGTCTTAGATTTTCATAGACTTCCTTTTCTCCGTGCATGGCATAATCAACAAATCTTAAAGTGAAGTCTATTTTTCCATCAAGCAATTTCAACACAGGAAGTATGCCCTTTTCCATTTGTGTGCCAAAGGGACAATAGCTCATAACAAACAATTCTACTTGTGGCTTGTCAGATTTGGGTACTTCTTGATTTTGATTTTCTTGCGTTTCTTGTGTTTGTTTAGAAGCTTTAGCAGCTTCGAGCATACTAGCAACTTTGTCCATCTCTATAATCCCCATCCCTTGTAAAACGAGATATTTGCCATCTGTTGTAACATAAGCAGGAATTTCTTGATTTTTGTAAAGTAATGTTAATTTGTACAATCCACTTTCTTTATCAACACTTTTCAACACAACTCCGCTATCTTCGACAAGATACTTATTAATAAAATCAAGAGCTTTATTTGCAACATTACCACCAGTAGCAAGCCCTGTAAGGCTGAAGCCATGTGTAAAAATAGAAACCACAAATAATATACCTAAAACAACAGTAGCAATTTTCCAATAACTAAGCTTTTTCTTCTTTTTTGTTTTGTTTTCAGTTTTCTGTTCTACTGGGGAATTATTTTCCATTTTTAGGATTATATTTTAAATGTTTTCTTGAGCAACTTTTACTATTTAAATGTTTTTATTGTATTCTTAATTCAAGACCTTTAAATTTTTTCATGGGATCAAAAGGAGTTTCATCTGGCTCAAAATATGACTCTTGGAGCATCTTGTTAACCATTTTTTTGTAGAGATCCTTACAAAGTTCACAGTTATTAATATGCTTAGTTAACGCTTTTCTAATTTCTGGATCAAGCTTGCTGTGCAAATACCATACAATCTGTGGTTGGTAATACCTACAATCATATTTTATTTCCATTGTAACTACTTGGTGGTATCAATATTTAAAAACTTTTCTATTTGGTATTGTATTGGTTAAAAATCAAATAGAATAAGCAAAAGCTTTTTAAATAAAAATAATCACTACTTTAAGGTAAAAAATGGTATTGAACAATTTAGAAGATATCAAAATAGCACCTCCAGTTAAATGCAGGAGTTTTATTAATAAGCGGTGTTTTATAAAATATGGTATTAATTCCAAAGAAATTGTTAACGCCTTTAACACAAAAGATTTTCAAGATGGGTTTTACAAGTTTGCAGTTAAATCCCTTCTAGGCTTTAATTCAGAAGCTTTTGAATACAAGAATAAACGCTTTTATATTGGATTAGATCCTAGATATGAACTCACATTGTGCTTAGAAGCTGAGATTCCAAAAGATTTTAATCCTTTAGAAATTTTCAAGAACAAAGAAGATGCTATTCCAATTCTTTTTCCATTTGCGTCCCCTTCACGTTGGCATTATGAAGAAAACAATCTACCCATTGAAATCTATCATCAACCTGGAAAGCTTAACCAAAAGCTAATTGCTAAGAAAAGCAAGCTGCTAGAATTGATTAGAAGTTTGCCAGAAGAAAACATTTGCAGCCCAGAAGATTTAAGTAATAAAATTAACAATGCACCTTTTACTGCATGCATTGAAAACAAGTATTCTGGTGTTTCTGGAATGATTAAATTGGACTTTAAAAAAACAGAAAATCACATTAGCTTGTTAGTTTACCTTCTCTACAGAGCTATTCAAGGAAATAAATTTAAACACCTTGGAAAGGAATACCTAGATCTTTCCAGATTTTTAAACGCCTATACTCCTTTTAAATACAATATAAATCCAAATTCACAGCTTTTTGCTGCATTTTACAAATCAGAAGAGTTTCCTATAGCAGACCTTGAAAAAGACAAGCATGCATATAAATCATTTTATCAGAGAATCGATCTAGCATGGAATTTATTTGAGGCATTTTTTTCTTTTTGTTCTCAGGGAAATGCAGGAAATTTAAATATAGAAGAATTGTCAACGCATGGAATATCTCCGAAGATATCTACAAGAGAATTTTTTAATATCCTAGAAATTCTTGACACGATGGAGATGCCTTATTTTAGATAGGTCTTTTACATATAACTCTTGAGAGACCAAAAACTTTTTAAATCAAAAATTTTACCACTAGTTAATAAAAAATGGCTTCAAAAAAGTTAGCAATTTTGGTTGCAGCATTGTCATTAAATACACTTGTCTATTGTAAAAAGCCATCTGTGCCAAGAATTGATGAAAGAGAGGCAGTAACTATAGAAGAATTCTCAAAGGAAGAATCCTATAAAATGAGAACAGATTATATTCGTAGCAAATTTTACGAGCTACTACCAAGTCTTGAAGAAGAGTTTGTACCATTTTTTGAAAACTGGAAAAATGTGTATGATAAGGCAATAAAAAATTGCAACGATTGGGAAAATGGAAATATCTTTTTGGAATATAACAGAGAGGGTATTTTTAATATGAAAAAACAGCTTTCAGGAGATTTTGTGTTTCCGATAGTCTTTGAAAGTCTTGATGAAAATAAAGTAAAAATCACAGATTTGGCATTGAGGTATATAAAGGAAACAAAAGAAATCAACGATAATGCTTATTTAATAGAGTATTTTCCACTTATACCTTCAATCGAAGAAATTTGTACAACTGGTCAAAAGATTTTAGAATTTTATGACGTATCCCAATCAGAAAAAACTAGAGAAAAACAGACTTTGGCATATTTAAACTTGGACTGGTGTTACAAGGTAGGATTTTTATTCTGGAAAGGAAAATCATTTGATGAAAATCAAAATTTTATAAATCTACTTGCTTTAAACTTTCCCGAGGAATTTCGTGTGCACGATTACCTTAATGGAGAAATTAGTATAGAAGAAATCGATAGAGCAAGTGTATGGCTTATAGCTGACAAGGAAAGAGAAAGATTAGAAAAAGCCGCTGAACTTATAGTTCAGGGAAAGATTCCTCTTAAAACCACCAAAGGAGACGCCATTCTTTTTATAAAATTTCTAGAGCCATTCGGATATGATCTTTATTTTGCTAAGAGACATCCTGAATTGGGAGACTATAACAAATATGCTGAGATACTGAACAAGTATAACATAACAGAAAATAAGTTTATAGAACTTCATAAAAATAATAAATTAAATAAAACATTGAGAGAAATACTAGAGAAAGAGTTCTCACTTTAGGGGGTAAGAGCTTTACATATTTTAAAGGCCCCGCTATCAAAATCAACTTTTTCTACAGAAACACCTTTTGGAATTCTGATTATGGTGTCAAAATATATCAAATTTGCAATCTTTCCACCTTTATGGCTGCATAATATTATTGAATCCTCTTCCGAGAAATCACCTTCTTTTATTTCCCTACCATCAAAATTGTAATACTTTGGTGTTCTCGAGATCCTAATTGTACGGTCTCCTATCTTATAGCCGTATCTATAATTGAAGAGCAAATCTTCTCCTGTGGCTGAGTCTTCCCAATATTTACCAGCAAAATAAAATGTCTTTTTATTATATTCTACACCATTTTCTATGACCTTTTTTCCACCTTTGTTTATTAAATAAGTAGCTCCGCTCACTGCCTTTCTCGTTGACTCTAAAGACTTTGATTCTTTTTCGTCTGGGAGATAAGGAGATTTAATTTCAATACCTAGATTTGAAAGTTCGCTTTTCTCTTGTTGTCTTATATATTTTTCATCGGTGACGCTTTTCATTGCTATCTCCTCCATTTTTCCCACATATTTTTCACAATCTTTAGACACCTTCCCAATATGCAGGTCTTTACAATGAAACTTAAGATCGACTTGTCTCAAAAAGACCTTTATATAGGATCCATCTGTTACATAGAAAGTTTTACCTTTATAATCCACTGTTCTCCTTGTCATTCCCTTAGGCAGTTCATTAGAACATGCAAATTCTGTATTCGCAAAACACCTACTAAGATCAGAGTCAGATTCGAGCTCTTTTAAAATTGTTGAACATTCCTTTCGTAATTTTTCTTCAAGCTCTCTAGTCAAAACAGGTTTTCCAGTTATCTCCGGCATAGAAGCTTTACACACGCTTGCTTCATTCACGCCTTTACCAATAGAAACCATATTGTTTTCAGAGAACAATAACATATCCACACAAGATTCATAATTTCCATTTCTGAGAATTTCATTTTCAATAGTATAGGAATCCTCACAATCTGTCAAATCTATAGATCCGCTATATCTTTCTAGTATTGTTGTTTCTCCATTTAGGTATATTGAACCATGGCCATCTGGTGTGATGACCAATCCTTTTCCTTCTGGGATTTGAGCTTTATCAGATATCCATGGTGAGCTTTTTTCAATAAAAATATCATATCCATTTCCATTAAATTCAAGAGATTCCTCTTTTACAACCATCCAATTATCAAAACCACTAATTTTTTCTTTGGAGTCTGTGATAAGTAATGTGTTTCCTTTGTGGTTATATACCTCAAATCCAAAATCCTTGTCCCTCACAATAGTTTCACCGTAAACTTCAAGACCATTCTCTGTAAATTTCACATAACCTTCACCAGAAATTTCATAATTCTGTGGGATACTTTCCTTAGAAGTGAAAAATTTAAAATCAACACCACCTGGTTTTGCTTCTACTGTTATTTCACCATTTTTATACATCACTTTGGCACCTGCTGGAACCTCTACTAATTTGCCATTAAAATTAAAGGTTGTTTGTTTTGCTGCAACAAGTTGGGCTTCTGTTACTTCGCCATCATTGTTTACCTTAACATAGGAATCTGTTCCTGGTTTAACATTCCTAAATGAAGCTTCGCCTACAACCAATGCAGAATCTTCCTCTTCAAATTTAAATGTAGTAATTCCATTCTCTTCATCGAATTCCCCTATTATATTTCTAAATTCGATATCTGTATCTTGATATTGTAAAGTCCCTGTAATAAGTTTTCCGTCTTCGCTAACTTTAATTTCTTCTTTAACTTTTATTTTATCTTTATATTTCTCATAAAATCCTTGAAATTGGGAATAAAGTGCTAAAGCTTGTTCGGCTTCTGGAACAGCTGTGGTAAGCTGATTCATCAACTCTTGTTGTATTTTTCCTTGAACCATGCTGGCTGCACATGTTGCTATATCAATCGCACATCTCATGGTTTGATATTGCTGTAATACAGCTTGCAATGTTGGATTTGCGCTGACTATCTGATCAGAAATTTGAGCAAAAACAAATCCACTTGGGTCCTGAGCAATAGATAACACATTGACAAGTCCACCAAGTTGAGCATATGCTGTAAAAGAAAATAGCAACACAAATGCCAATACCATAATTAATTTGATTTTTTTCATTTTATTTTTGTTAGTGTTGGGATGCGAATGCAAAGTAATATGGCCTTTCTAAAGTGTTGTCTATCACTGTGTATACAACATTATTATCATGATGGCTTATTGTAATCTCAACATTATTGGCGTCTCCTATTTTCGCTATACAAGTTAAGCAAACACTTGGCATATATGCCAAATCTGTTTTAATTATATCCTCTGTGATATTTAAATATTTTTCAAGATCAATTTCATATTCAAATTCAAATTTATCAACCCTTTGGGTAAGATTTAGGGCTGTTATGTCAATTGGCCATTCTACAACAGCTTTCGCTATTCCTTTTGAAAGATCAAGATTCACAACACCTATACCATATTTTATTTCTGTACCATCTTCAGGAACAATCTCAAGCGGACATCTTGTATTGATATCGAAGTTTATAGTCTTTTCTAATTCATTAATCAAATCTTCTTTTGTTGGAAGTAGTGACTCGGAATTATAAACAAGATAACGATAGCTTATGTTTAAATACATTAAACTTGGTCCTCCTGTTAATCTTGAGTAACCCCCATTTTCTCCTATTTCATAAATGTCTTCGATAATAACATTCTCTATGCATCTTGAAATCTTTTCTTTTTCCAATGAAATCCTTTCTTTTGCAGCACTCGTTCCCAATAGCTTTTTTGCTATAGAACTTTCTAGAATCTGGTGTCTAAAAGAAAATACCAAAATTCCAATTAGCAATATAACAACCCCTATAATAATAAACACAGTCACCTGAGCTTTTTTCATTCTTCTATGCTGATAGCACCAACAGGACAATTCTCAGCAGCTTCTTTTGCACAACTTGCTGGTTTCTTTACATGTGATTTACCGTCTTTTAATTCAAAACCTTCGGGGCATATTGCAATACAAGCTCCACAACCAATACACTTTTCTTGATCAACTTTTACTTTCATTTTTAGCTTAAATTTTTGTCTATCCAAAGTTTTATTGCATCTTTTGGCATCAAGCCAACAAATTCATCCACAACATTACCATCTTTGAAGAGCTTAACATTGGGAATGCTTCTTACATTGTATTGCTCTGCCAATTCAGGAAATTGATCAACATTAATCTTAACAACATGGAGCTTGTTTTTGTATTCATTAGCAAGCTCTTCAAGTATAGGGGTAAGCATCTTGCAAGGCATACACCAGTCAGCATAGAAATCTACAATTACCACTACTTGCTTGCTTTTTTCAATCACATCTTTTTGAAAATCCATAAAAATTCTTTAGTATTTACATTTAAAAAATTTTCTAATCAGAAAAAAGATCAGCTATAAAACCTTCTATTAAAGTAGAAAGCTCTGTATCTTCTGGAATGGTTAACAAAGCTATTTTTCCAGTCTTGTTTGTGTCTTTATATTCTTGTTGTATTGTCCAAGTCTCGAAGCTTCTGTCTTTTTTCAATGGGAATTTTGTTAAAAAAACAAGGTACTTTTCTTTTAAACATCTAATAATTGATTTTACCCCAAAATTATTTAGATATTTTGTATAATAAAAATTCGTCATTTTTATATTTTCAAAGAATCTTTCTATGTTAATAGCCTCACCTTCTTTTGAATTTTCAAATATCCAATATAATGTTCCTGGCTTAAGGTTTTTCGAACAATTCTTATACTCTAAAAAGTCCAAACTTTTTCTTTTGCAGTGATTTTTAATTCGGAATTTTGTGCTTTCAATTGTTTCTTGTGGAACTTCCCAAGTATTATAAGCCAATATCAATTTATCCATGATATTTTACCACTGTACGGTAGATTTATAAATTTTTCTGTATTAAAATAAATACAAAAGAAACAAATGGAAAAGCTCGAAAATATAATTAAAGAAAATTTAAAATTGATGCGTTCACAAGAAAAAGGCGGAATGAAATATTTGCTAATGGAAGAATCTATAGGCGGAAACGCAGGCCATAATAGAGCTGCCTTAAATTTCTATTTTTGCCAAAAAACAGGAAAAATTGTATATTTTGGCAATATTCAGAATGTACCAAAGGAAATTAAAAATGAATACCCCAATGGAGCATTTGTTGTAGAAATCTTTCCAAAAGATTTTTCACATAAAATAGTAGAGTTTTTTATTTGGAATTACTTGGGTTTCAAAATAAACAATGCCGCTGTTGAAATCTTAAAAGCAACAATGGACGCCTACAACAAAGAATTTGGGAAATAAAATCAGATACAAAAGTGTTAAAAACTTCGAATTTATTATTTTTAATATGAAATCTAAAATATTTTTAAGCTTAAAGAAAATTCTTGGAGTGTTAGCTAGCTGTGCGTTTTTATATTGTGGTTCTTCTGAAGAGCATAAAGTTTTTCAAGAAATAAAAGCATACAGCAATTCTTCTCTTAACTCCGCTAACAAGATATTTGTTACAGAAGAGCCAATTACTGTTGAAGCTGTCTTAGACGAAGATTATAAAAATTGCTCTTGCGAACTTAAGGGGGAATTTTTGGATCAAGAAATTAAAAAATCCATGGAGGTGTTTGGAAACATAGCCCAAATAGAAATTGCAAAAAATTATTTCCACGATGCTGGTGTTTTAATATTTAGAGTAATAGCTAACTGTGAAGGAAGATCTTATTCAAGTGAGGAAAAATCCATAGCAGTATATTTAGGCTACCAAACAATGAGAAATGTTACATTCAATTGGCTTAATTCACTCTGTTCTTCCACAAGTAAAAATACACAAGGTGTACACTGCTTAGACGCAGAAGACAAGGAAATAATGTATTACAACAAAGATGTTGAACGTGCACTTGACATGCCCTATTATGGCTTTATTACAATTGATGTGCAATTTAAGAAAGTAGAATACAAAATCCTTCCAAATTCTGATGATTATTTCATAAAGCTTGTTGGTGAGGATTTTTATTACCACAATGCACATCTTGCGGAAGAAGCTCTTGCTAATGAGGGAAAAACATTCCTTTTTGTTTATCCAACAGAAATAGAAAATAATGGTTTGCCGCTAAACAAATCAAGACTTGAAGCAAAAATAAGCGATTTTTATTATAGTTTGGCAAGTAATCAATAAAAAGCTATAGCCGCATATCCAACAAAATTATCATCGCTGCCAGAAATTTCAGCTGATGTATAATAACTTAGCAATTCTGCTTTGCTAGAACCAAGTTTTTTAAGTATTTCTAAGCCTAAAGCTATTGGAAACCTTCCGCAAATCGTTTTATCTTCTGTATATTCTAAGAATTCTTTTGTTTTGAAATTTAAAATTAATTCTATAGCTTCTTTGTCTAGTTTTTCAACATCTTGTTTTGGATTTGTTGTAGGCAAAACATAACCATACATTGGCCCATAGTGTGTAAAATCGCTACTGATTATAACAACAGAGTCATTTGTAAAACAAGAGGCAGCTTTTTTGATATCTTCATAGCTTGCTTCTGAAACAGTAATAGGAACTATTCTTAATTCATGAAGCTTGTCTTTGCTA
>CAZCBT010000021.1:0-3307 GCA_964497015.1 Candidatus Woesearchaeota archaeon
AAATACAAAAAGTAGAAACAAGCATTATAAGAGAAGAAGAACACACAAGAAACATAGAATCGCAGATTAACAATTTAAATATCTCCAGAGCGAAACTTGTTGGCGAGCTCGAAGGCTTGCAAAAAGAATTTGAAGATTATAAAGAATGTGAAATCAAAACCAACATTTCTATTGATGAGCTAGCATTGAAAATAAGAGAACAAGAACGTGAAATTGCGAAACTTGGTAATGTTAATTTAAGGGCCCTTGAAATTTATGAAAAACTCGAACAAGAATACACCAAGCTTCTCGAAAAAGTAGAAAAGCTAAAGCAAGAAAAACAAGATGTGCTTAACATGATAGACGAAATCGAGCAGAAGAAGATTAGTGTATTTATGAAAACCTTTGAAGCCATAAATGCAAACTTCATGAAGATTTTTGCAAACTTAACAGCCAAAGGCACTGCTCATCTTGAACTTGAAAATCCTGAAGACCCTTTAAATTCCGGCATAGATATGAAAGTTAAGATTTCAAGTAATAAATTTCTTGATATAAGATCGTTGTCTGGTGGAGAAAAGACATTAACAGCGCTAGCATTTATTTTCGCTTTACAAGAACATAAACCCACGCCATTTTATTTTCTTGACGAAGTCGATGCCGCTTTGGACAAAGTAAATTCCGAACTCCTTGCAAAACTTATTAAAAAATACAGCGAAAAAGCCCAATACATTGTTATAACACACAACGATTCTATGATTAGCGAAGCCAACCAAGTTTATGGTGTAGCCATGAAAGATGGGATTTCTAAAGTTGTAAGTTTAAAACTCTAAAATAAAAAACAAAAGCTACTTTCCTTCCTCTTCAACCTCTTCTTCAAAGAATTCAACAACCTTCTTGTGAAATCTTGTTTTCCAGATTAGTATAGCAAGTATTATTACAACTATTGCTACAACAATTGGTGTTTGGTAGCGCTTAATCTTCTCAACAAATGACTCTTTCTTTGGCTGGATCTTTTCTATCTTTAGGCTTACATTATCACCTTGTGCATATGTTAAGGTTATTCTAACATCAGGTAAACCATCGTTGTTAATGTCTATTTCTTTCGGCTCATTTAAAAATAGCAAAGCATACTTAGCAGCATCGCTACTTATTGCTATTAACGCTGTATTGTTAGCAACATCTTCTATTTTAATTGTATGTTCTTCATTAGTTAAAGTGAAATTCACTTCTTGTTTCTTGGTTAAGTTAACGTTTATCACATCACTAACATCTAAATTTACTAGTTCTTGTGTAACATTTTCTGAAGGGGTTTCTGTTTTAGCAGTTACATTTTCTTCAGTTATATTTTCAACTTTTGTTACATTTGCTTGTTCTGTAATATTTTCAGCGCTAACATTTTCCGGAACTTTTTCTGTAGTAATATTTTCTATAATGTTCTCTCTAGGGATATTTTTGGTTGTTGTAATATTTTCGGTTACATTAGCTTCGGTTGTTATGTTAGTTGTTATGTTTTCTGTTACATTAATAGGAGCTTCTTTGCTTATTTCGGTTTCAACAGGTTTTTTGCCAAACAACCTTGCAAAGAACCCTTTGATTCTTTGCCATATTGACTTCTTTTCTGGCTTAGCAACAGCAGCTCCTGTTGGCAAGGTCTCAACAGGGATCTCTGAAATCTTAACATTGAAACTTTCTGAAGCAAGTATTGTGCTATTTGGCAATCTTGCTGTTACTGTAACTTTATATTGCTTCTTTTTCATTTCAACGGTTGGAGCTACGTAAGCATAAACAACTTCCGACTCACCAGGTGCGAGCTTTACAACAGCTGGGCTTATTTGCACAAACGAAGCAGCATTATCAGAAATTCCTATTTCGTAATTTGCTTCTCTGTTTCCTTGGTTTTGTACAACTATAGGCACAGTGGCAGAGCCATCATAGTAAACTTCGACATCTTTAGTTTCTATGCTAATGGAAGGTTTATAGCAATCCTCAGTAGAAATTGTTGTTATTGTTATTGTATCTTCATCCTTAACTTTGCTATCATCCAAAGCAAATGCTACAACTTTAATTCCATATTCATCTGGCTTAACATTTATTCCTGGGTTAATTGTTAGCAAAACCTCTTGTTCCTCACCAGGTTTTAGAGAAACTTTTGTTTTTTCTAAACTTGCCCATGTTGCGCCTTTAACTTCTAAACCATAATCCTTTGCAACCTTTCCATCGTTTTTAATTAACACAGCATAGCTATTTGATAAGCCATTGCATATTTTATCAGAATCTTTCTTTATGTTTAGCAAAACAGAATGGCATTTCTCAACTGTAGCATACACTGTATCTTTTGCTTTGTAAATTCCCTTCTCAGGAATCACCTCAAGACCTATGTCAAAGCTTCCCTCCACACCATAATCCGGAACAAATACCAAATTTGTCTTTGCAATAGAGCCTGCTTTAACGTTAAGTTTTGTATTTTCAACAGAAGCCCAAAGTGGCCCATCAACTTTGATAGTAAAGCTATTGTCTGAAGTTCCTTTGTTTTTAATGGTCAATTCTATTTCCTGTTTTGAGTGTTCACAAAAGCTAACAGAATTTTTCTCAACATTCAATTCAAAATCATAACAAGGCATAACTTCAACTTTAAATGTTCTTGATTGTAAGGCTTTTTCAGATTTTGCTTCTATTGTAAATTCATATTCTCTTGGCTCAATATCTATAGGTAGCTTAACATAAGCATACACTGTTCTTGAAGAACTACTATTTACTGCAACGATATTTTCACTTAGTGTTACATATTCAGCAATTTCCCCTTTAACAGAAATCTCATAAATCTCTTGATACAAACCTGTGTTAGTAATTTGCGCTTCAAATTTGAGAGTTTCTCCAGGACATGCTTCCTTTTTATCCCCACCGCTTATTTCTAAAGTATGACAATCAAGCACATTAACTTCATGAACAATTTCTTTTACACCCTCAGATGTGCTTATCTTAACCTTTAAATCATAACTTCCGGGAGCTGTTGTTGAAAATGGTGTTACATAAGTATAAATTGCCTTACTTTGTCCTGGTGCAAGAACAAATCCAGCAGGCACAGAAGTTGCAAAACTAGCAGCGCTTCCAGCAATATTAACAGTGAAATGCTGTGCCCCACTTGCAAGATTTTTTACACTATCAACAAAAAGTTCTGTTGTTCTTGGACAAATGCTTACTTCCTTGCTAGCGGAACTAACATCAAAACTCTGTCCATAAACAATTGCTAAACTCAAAATAAAAATCGCAAAGAGCATCAAAAAAGTTTTATCACTCTTCATTAGAGCCTCACCTTATTCACTTTAGA
>CAZCBT010000021.1:3407-9630 GCA_964497015.1 Candidatus Woesearchaeota archaeon
AGCATCAAAAAAGTTTTATCACTCTTCATTAGAGCCTCACCTTATTCACTTTAGAGAAACAAAGAATTTTATAAATATTCTTGTGATTAAAAATCTCTAATAAAAAATCTAATTTTTAAAATAACCATTCAAACTTAAGAATTAAAAAATAAAAAAGAACTTAATAATAACTTGAAGTTTCTAATGGTTCTTCTGTTTTCTCTTCCTTCTTTCTGCTCTTAACAGCAAGCACTATGCCAAGTACTATTACAGCTGCTATCAATACACCAAATACAATCCAAAGTATAGCTTCGGTTGATATGCCTTTTGGTGCTTCCTTAACATCTGCAGCTAGTGTTATTTCCTTAATGCTCTCTTCTCCTGATTTAAGTGTTACTGTAAATACATGCTTGCCTATTGTAGCTTCTTCATTTGCTGCTATGTACAAATATATTTCACCAGTTGTGTCTGGCTGAACCACTATGCTTTCTGGATCTACTTGCCAACTTGCCCAGTCATCTAAGCCAGTAACATCTAAGCTGTAAATTTCTGCTTCTGTGCCAAGGTTTGCAACATTAAATTTGTAAATAACACCCTTTCCTTGTGCAACTTCTTTTGTTGTTGCGTCAACTGTGACATAGCGTTGAACTTCTGCTGCTTCTTCAACACTTGGCAATGCTTTTGGTATTACTTCAAGTGTATAAGACTTTTCAACCTTATCATGGAATTTGTTATACTCAACTGTTACGTAAAGCTTGTACGTTCCATTGGCGTCTTCTGGTATTTTAAGCATCAATTCGCTAGACGTTGCAGAAACTTCATCGTCGTCGTTACAATCATGTTCATCACAATACTGATCTGAAACTAGCTCATCGATGTATGTTCTTGCATCAACACCAAGTTCCGGAATTTCTGCTTTTACTCTTATGTCTCTTTCTTTATTTTCACCAAGATTTTCCACGCGGGCCTTAACATACAATGGATTTCCTGCTTCCACTGCCAATCCAGGATTAAATATTACATCTTGGATATCGAGCAAGTGTCTTTCTGGTGTGATCCTCAATGTAAATTTTAAGTCATCATATTCTATTTCATCACCAATTGCTGTATATGCTTCAACATGTAATGTGTAGTCCTTTGTAGCATCTATATCTTCTGGAATTTGTAATGTTAAATATTTAACATAAGTTGTATTTGCGAGCATATCAAACTCTTCACTAACATCTTCTATTTCGTCATACTCATAACCACCAATCCATGCTTTCACTCTAACATCTTCTGTTTTTGTTTCGCCACCCCTAAGTTCTACTCTTACATCAACATTATCGCCTCTGTTAACATGTATTATAGAAGAACTTTCTGCTAATTCAACACCATTAACTTTAACTTCTGCTATACTAAAATCTGCTGCATTTACTGCTGTCACTAATACAAAACTTGCCAAAAGTAGTAACACCAAAGTTACCAATTTGCTATGTTTTTGCATCTTGACTAACCCTCCTCTGAGTTTGTTGTAATCCTTGAGTTATAACTAATATTTAAACTTTGCGGTGATAAATCTTTCACCACCGAATTTCTGTGAATTTTTGAATAATATCTAATTATCAATCCCAAGCATATTAATGCAACTAGTATTGCTGTTAGTGGATAAATAATTCTGTAACTTGTTTCTTGTTGTACTTCAGCATCAGAGTTAAGCAACAATGTTGTTTCTTTGCTTTCTTTAATTTCAAATTTGGCTAACTTTGAAGTTTTATAATAATCGCTTGATGTTTTTACTTCTAAGCTGTAATTACCTGGCTGGATACCAGTGGTATTAATAACAAGCTCTACAAATTCTTCTTGAGCCTTTTCCAACACAATTTCCTTTGAGGTACAAATTCCGAGATCTTTTATGCATGCTTCTAAGGCAATAGTCTCCTTATAATCACCAGTATTTTTTATGCTTACAACAGCAACAAGATTCTCATTTTCAAAGATGTCACTAACTTGTAACGATGTTATCCCAAATTCATGGATCTTTATTTCTTCGGCTTCTTCGGTTGTTTCATTGGTTGTTTGATTTGTTTCGTTTCCAAGAGCTTCAAAGACATGAATAATTATGGATGCATTTGCTATATCGCCATCAGCATCTGTTACTGTACAAATAGCAGTATAATTTCCTGCTTCATTGTAGGTGTGAGTAACATTTTGTAAGCTACTCGTGATGTTATCACCAAAATCCCATGAATAACCAAATGGCTCATTGCCAAGAGCTGAGCAATTAAATTGAACTTCTAAAGGTGCATAACCTTCCTGAGGCTCAGCTGAAATTGTTACTATTGGCAGAACATTGCCTACTATAACTGTTACATAGTCTCTTGCTTGTAATCCATCGTTATCTGTTACAGTTAAACTTACATTGTATACACCACTGTTCTCAAAAACATAGCTTACTATTACACCAGTAGCATCTGCTTGGCCATCATTGTCAAAATCCCATGAATAGTTTACAATTACACCATCCGGATCATAACTGTTGCTTGCATCGAAAGTTACAACTTGGCCTTCATCAACTGTTTGATCTGGACCAGCATCAGCAACAGGTGGTAAAAGTTCTACTGGCAAGGGTAATATTTCTATATCGGCAGTAGTGACATCTTGCAAGCCATCAGCATCTGTTACAGTCAAGCTTACAGTATAATTTCCTGGCTCGGAAAATGCATGCTCAACTATGCTTGTATTCCCGCTTACAATTGTTCCATCGCTAAAGTTAAATTCGTAGCTCACAATATATCCATCTAGATCATAGCTATTACTCGCATCGAAAGTTATAGTTTGGTTTGCATAAGCGCTTGTATTTGAAATATTTAATACTGCAACAGGGCTCTGCAATTCTGGTTGTTCTTGAAGGATTATTAGTTGTGCTGTTGCTACTTGTATTTCCGAATTTGCACAGAACTCATCGCTTACATTAGTTACTAATTCAACAGTATAGTTTCCTGGTTGAAGCGCAGATGTGTCTATTTCAAAGTTTACTGTTTCATTTGAATTGAATAAAATGTTAAGTGTTCTTGAAGTTTCATAGACCAAGGTATTATTTGTGTCTAAAACCTGCAATGTTACTTGTGTGTCAGCGTCAAAATAGTCTCTATATTCTTGAGGATAAAATTCTGGTGCATTGGGATCTGTAACGGTTAAAGCGCTCTTTATTCTTGCTTCTGCTAAAATTGTTTCATTTTGGTATGCTGTGTTGTTTGAAATACTAAACTTTAAGATATCTGCCTTGCAAACATCTTTCTTTACAAAATCAAAACTTATATCACCATTGTAATTCCAAAAGATTACCCAATGGGCCAAATAACCTTGCTTGAACGCGTACACAAGATTATATCCTTGATTAGAGTATGCTATTTCATGACTTTTTCCTTCAACAAATGTCTCTTGTGCTAATATTGGATTGCTACATTTTTGATCACTTCCACATTCATAATAAAGCAAATCAAATCCAGGAAGGTTTGCAATTATTTTAACATTGTAAATAGCAGCAAACACACTAGCCAAAACCAAGATTCCCATTATTGCCAACATGAGTTTCGGTTTCATTGTCCTATATTTCCTTGCACATAACCTCCTGCTGGAGTTGGTGTTTTGAAAGTGGCACCATGACTTGGAGGAACATAATTAGCATTGTAAAGGAATCCTATGCTTAATATTCCTTGGATAAATCCTTTATACAACTCCCAGTTTGGATTTCCTGCCATCTTTATTAACAGATTCTTGTAAACATATGCATTGGAGTGGAAGCTGTTTAATTCAAACCCTGTAACATTTATTTTATCGTATCCATTTAATTTCGTCCAATAATTGTGGGGCAACCAAAGCAAATGTAAACCCCCTCTTTCAAATTCAAAAATTGTTGGCTCTTTAACAGAATTATATTTAAACTCTATAGCATATCCACTGACTTTTCCGTCTTTAGATGGTTGATTTTCTTTATAGAAACCACCAGATCTTAAGTTAAGCTCCTGAAGCTCTATATTTTCAACATCCACTTCTTCAATTTCAGCAAACTTTCCAAGGCCTTTTTCTTTAGCATATAATCTACCATCTTCATGGAAATCTCCAGGTTTTGTTTGGTAGATATCCTTTAGGAACTTTGCCCATTCTCTTGGAGTTATATTCTTTGTCTCTCCTTCAAGAGGTTGTGGGGTTATATTGAAAGGATCTTCTACTTCAGCTAAGCCTAGTATGCTATATCCTCTCAATCTTTTTGCATCTGTGTTTAGATATACTTCCACCAATATAGAATCTATATCTTTGGTTTTTTCATTTTGCAAAACAAGTAAATATTGATTTGTTTTATGGGCTTTGTCATTTTCATCAACATAGTCAATACCGTAAAGTTTTGCCTCATATCCCTTGTCAGGTTGTATCAAAAGATTATCTAAGGATGTTGTATGTAGTATTCCAAATAAATTATCACAAGCTAAAATTTCTTCAAGTAAAGGATTTTTTGGATAATGATATTTAGTACTATGTTTTTTGATTTCTGTGTTAAATTCTTCAGCTCTTCCATGTTCAACTCCATTCCATTCTTCTAAAGGTGATTTTCTATGGTAGAATTTTGCATTTATTTCATCATCACCTGGATTTATTATCTCTTCAAACCATGTTTTTCTTTTTGGTGTGACACTTCTCAATCCATTCTCACCTTTTTCAGTTCCATAAACAATCTCTGGTATTTCTGAAGTTTCTTCTTTTGGGTTTACTACGACCCGGTAAGCCTCATTATTTTGATCCTCCTGTCCATAAAAATAACAAACTCCTGGTTTCTTAGGTGTAAAAGGTACTGGTTCTTCCTTTATTTGGCTATTATATTGGCAAATCCCTTCTGTCACCTCGTCTAAAGGAACAGAACATTCCTTGCCAACTTCGCACATTATTTGTTTTGCAGAGTTACCATATTTTTGGATTAGTTGTTGAAAATTATAAAAAGCCTGTTTTGCAGCATGTCCAACCTTTTTCGTTCCTTTGCTTAAAGTTTTGCCTGCAGCACCGCCATAAACTCTACTTTTTTCTTTCATGCTCGAGTAAATATCTTTTATTTTTGAAGGCACAGAAGCAATAACTTCAAGTTTATCCTCTAAATTTTCCTTTCCTTTTTTAACAGCCAACCCTATATAATCAAAGGCCTTAGGTACATTAATCATATCCTTTTCACTATCAAAATTTCCAATAATTTCCGCTTTCCCACCTTTGGTAATTCCAACAGCACAAAGCTGTTTACCTTGTTCCTGAGCATAATTTAAAGCATCTTTATCTGCAAGAAAAATCCTTCCGTCATTTGTCAAGCCCAGATCATTTTCTTCTACAAAATATTTCTCTTCTCCAAAATTATAATAATCTCCATCTCTTGTTGTGTATCCGTCTCTACCTGGATGCCTAATGACATAATCGTAAAGTTTTGGCTCTTGTTTTTTAACGCTAATACTCATCTCTTTGCGAGAATCTTTTTCTGGATTTTTTGATCTACTAGAACTAAGAGAAACTCCACCACCCAAAGAAGTTCCTAAAAGAGAAGCAACCAATATTCCTGTAATAAGGCTTCTTTTTATCCCTGAAGACAAATTTTTGATTATTCTCATTTTGTAACCACTTCAGAGTAGATTATTCATTTATATACTTTTCGTTTTTTGTCCCTTTTTGGTCAAAACAATTTTTAGTTTCGTATTCGGAAACAGCCTTTTTCACAAAATTCCTTACCTCTTCTTTTTTTAAACCCCAGTATTTTGGAGTCCATACCTTTTCAGTTAGAATTTCATTGTAATGAATAAAATCCTCTATACCACTTTGCTTTTCACAAATTTCTTTTAGTTCATCCTCTAGATCTTTAAGATATTTTAGTTCAGCCTTTCTGATTTCTTGTTGCAAAATTTCTTGTGACTCTTTTGTTATATCTTCTCTATTATTTTTTATGTATTTCCTAACAATTTTCTTTTTGGTTTCTTGATCGCCAAATTTAAATTTTAAATAATCCATAAAACTCAAATTCTCAAATTTGAGTATAAGATGTGGGGAAAGTTCTTTCTCTAAGCTTTTTTGGATATTATTTTCTATTCCTAAGCGCTTTATTAAATCCCCAACAGGTTTAATCTCGTCTTCATATATCTCATTTTTGATGTAATTCACAATCGCATTCTTAATACTTTTTTCTTTAGAGTTGTCATAGTACCGCATAAGCTGGGCTCCAACGATTAATGCT
>CAZCBT010000022.1:0-9389 GCA_964497015.1 Candidatus Woesearchaeota archaeon
TAGCTATTTGGAATGTTAATTATATCTTTATAAATTCAAACACTATTATGAACTTCACAAATCCTATAGATTTTGATTATACAAATAATTCAAAGATGTCTGACAATTATATAGAAGTTTCTGATACTAATGCGATTAGTTTAGATGGCACATACAATTTAACAATTTCAAATAATAGAATCTTGCTCTCAGATTATAAACGCCCTGGAGTTTCTAAAGCTATATACTCTACATCTGAAGGAATAAAGATCCTTAACAACACAATAATCTTGCTAAGTAATCGTACCCAAGGAATAAGAACGTCTGGGTGTATTAATGTTAGTGAAAATAACATTACAGGGCCGGAATTTGGAAAGAGTGCACCCACAATTACAGGTATGGAAAACCTTGCAGAAAATTGTGAAGTTTCTTATAATATATTTGAGAACTTATATAAAGGACTTTTTGGAGGATACAGTATAGCTTATCAAAATAGATTTGAAAATAATTATTATGGTGTTTATTTCACACACACCAATGATACGTTGTATCACAATTTCTTTATCAACAATACAATTCACGCTTATGCAATAAGTGGAAATTACTTTAACATTACAGGCTCAGCAAAGGGGAATTATTGGGATGATATTGTTAACCTAAACATCACAGACAGCGACGGTGATGGCTATGGAGATTCTGGAAGTGACTACCCATACAGCAACGCTACTGGTGGCAAGGTTTCAGAAAATGTTGTAGATTACGGGCCATTAATGCAACCTTTTGTGCCAAGCTATACTGTAAGGATTTCTTTAACCCCATCTAGCGATATAACAGTTTATAGAGGCCAAACCATTGATGTATCTTGCTCTGCTACAAATGTGTCTTCTTTAGAAGTTAGAGCCAATGGAACATTGATTTGCTCTGGCAAGAATGCTTGCTCAGGAACCTATACTCCAGAAAGTATTGGCCAAATTCCATTGGTGTGCGAAGCAAGAGGATTTGATGAAAACTACTATACAAAGTCCATAACAATAACGGTTAGAAGAAGAAGCACAGCTGGTGGTGGTGTATCGCCAGCTCCTTCTCCACCAGAAGAAGAAATCCCTGAAGAAGAAGTTCCTGTAGAAATACCAAAACCAGTTGGTGAAGGGATAAAAAATATTATTGTTGAAAGGGTTGGAAGCACATTAACAGCCACGATTGCTACTATAAAGGACAGAGTTGCTAAATTAAGAATACACTTCATAAGCACACCGATCGGCAGGCCAAAACCACAAATAGATGTAAATATAGAGGAGCCTTACGAAGCCGAAAAACCAGCTAAGCAGCCGAAAATGTTTGATAGCTGGTACATATTTTTAATTTTAGTAATTATTACCTTGATATTATTCATAAGAAGTTTAATTGCTTATCATGAAAGATAACCACGTATTTCTTTAAGGAGTTCTTTTAATTTGTATTTCTTTGATGTATCTATTGTTAAAATTTTATGGCCTCTTTCTTGCGCTTCTATTAAACACACATCAAAAATTTCAGCATCTAGATTTTCTCTAATCTTTTGCTTGCTGTATTTTCTTTTCTGGAGCCTTTCTTTAATCACCTTCAAAGGTACTTTACACACAATACACAAGCTTACATACCTCTTTGGCAAATAATGTGCAAGATGGCCATCCACAATTACAATTTTTTCTTTAGAATTCTTGATTTCTTTTAAGAGCATGCTATTCAATTTTTTAACATCTACAACATATGTTTTTCTTTTGCTATCATAGTAGCTGTAAATCTTTTTCTCCTTTACAAATTTGCTTATTTCTATGTGTCTTGCTTTCAGCAATTTTGCAAGCTTTTTAGCAAGTGTTGTTTTGCCTGTGCCAACAGAACCAGTAATTACAATTACTTTTGATAGGGACATTTTTTGATTATGTGTTTATATATTTTAAAAATAACCTTTTTTGTTCTTAACTTTGGGATAGTAACAATAGAAAAATTTTTAAATTTAAATTACAACCAATTAAAAAAATGCAAACCAAAAAACAATACCCTTACAAAGATTATAAATTAAATACTCATTTAGTAGAAGAGTTAAAGAAAAAGATTCCTGATTATGAAAAGAGATACGAGTTTCTAGGAAAATGCTTGGTTGCAGCTTCCTATACCAGAGTTCTTGAAGAACAAAAAGATGGTCGTTATTATTTTGGAAACACATCTATTACTAGCAAAGCCTTAGAAGGTAGAGACCTTTCTAAGATTATAAGCAATGCCCTAAAAGATAAAAGTGTTCTAGAAAACATTCTTCATGAAATAAAATGGCAAGACTTTAAAGAACACAAGGAAGTAGACAGGATATTTAGCATAATCTTGCTACTTTATTCAAAAGGAAAACTTAGCTATGCAACAATTGGAGAGGTTGTTGAAAGGGCATTAAGTTTAAAAGACCTGAAGCAAATAGAAAGATCAAAATTAAATATAGAATATGCTATTAAAGAAGATTTACCTATATTAAGGGATTTGGCAAAGGCAAAGTGTTTTCTTGGAGAAGAAAATTTTATTAGGCAGAATTTAATAAAGTATTTCCTTAAAAAATAACAGTTCCAGTAAATTTTTTATTAGTCAGATAATTCTCAAAATTTTTCAAGTTTCTACCATTCATAATAACAGTTTTTACTTTGTATTTTAAAATAATTTTTGCTGCTTGCTGGTCTAAAACAAAATGTTGGCCTGGTTTGTAAGCTAGTGCACTTGCAATTTTATAAAATTCTTTTGCAGAAATTTCTGGAATAAATTTTGCATCTTTATACTTATTTGGATCCTTGCTGTATAAGCCATTAACATTTGTCAAATTAATAAATTCCGCTTTTAAAAACCTTGCAATACTTGCTGCTGTTCCATCTGATGTGTTGTCAGGCTTGTAACGAAGAGCACCAGCAAACACTATGTTATTTTTTGCTAGCAGATGCTTAACATCTACAAGCGATTTAGGGATGGTTTGTGTTGCTAAAGGCTTGAAGAAATTCGCCATAAACCAAGCATTTAATCTTGTTACGCGTATGCCAATCAAACATTGCTCTTTTTTAGGCAAGCCAGCTTTTGCAAGTGCATTGATGTATAGCCTTGCTACTTTTCCACCACCAAGGACGATTACAAATTTAAATTTTTTAGAATATTTTTTAATCAGTTCTTTGAATTTTTTAAGGTAATTAAAATCTATTTCCCCTTTAAAAATTAGCGATCCCCCTAAGCTAACCACAATAGTACGCATTTAAGAAAGAGTTCAATCAACCATAAAAAGTTTTCTATTTTTGCTTTTTATTAAACCTAACAAAGCAGCAGCATCAAGAAAAGCATGTGCATAGTTAATAGCGGCAAAGGCATTAATATAATCTTTTTTCTTTTTAAAATAAAGGGCATCTTTATAATAATTTTCTGCCATGCTTATTAATATTTTTGCTTTTTTATTTTTAATTTTTTCAACCTTTTTCAAAGCAGTTTCTGTTAGCTTGATATACTCCTCTAGTTTATTTTTTAATTCCATAGCTTATTTAACAAAAAAGTTTTTATAAAACTTTTTCTAAATATCGGGATTTTGAAAGTGACTTAAATGCCTCAAACAAAAATAGCTTATCAAAATATACCAACAAATTAATACCCATAACTTTTATAAATTTATTTTTAATATGTAAAATAAATGCTAGACCTATGAAAGCGCTTAAAACTAATCAAATTAGAATTCCTACACTGGAAGAAGTGATCAATAGGGCATATCCGAGCTTCTTTGACACTTCAGCAATTTTTCCCACCAATATTTGTAAAAAATTATACCACATAACAACAATAGAAACTCTACCAACAGATATGATTTTGGAACTCCAAAGTGTAATAAACTATTCTTATAGCATATTAAATTATGATAATGTGTTAGTCACTAATGGTGTGGTAGAGGAATGTAAAGAATTTTCTCGTATAATTAGTGAAAAAATAGGGTGGTTCAACGGTATCCTACAAAGCAAAAAAAGGTCTAAGAAAAGCGGATCTAAAAATAGAGAAAAATTTGAGAGTTTAAATAAGATAGGGAATGAATTGAATTTCTTGGTTAAAAAGCTCCAAAAGAAAATTTTTAAAGTAGAAAATGAATATCTTGCAGAAGAGATATTCCAAGGAGTAGATTGGCTAACAACAAAACTAGAGCTCCATTACGAATCCCCAACAAATCGCTATTCAAAAAAAACAGATCAAGAAGTAATAACTGCAGCTATATGCTTCGTTCTTATGAAAGAAAAAGAAGCATATATAGTATCTGGAGATATAGATCTACAAAAGATATTAGAAGCCTCTATCTTATGGCTTTCCAAAAAAACATTTTTCAAAAAATATATTATATCAAATCCGATAACATTCTTTTATTTTGATGGCAAGAAAATAGGGTTTGTGTTTAGCCCAATGAAAAAATTTGAAAATGAAAACAATTATCATAAAAACATCAAAACGTGAAGAAATAGTAGACATTACACAAAAGATAGAAAAGCTTGTAAAAGATGTTAAAAAAGGTATTGCTTTAATTTATGTTCCACATGCAACTACTGCAATAACTATCAACGAGAACTATGATCCAAATGTTTGTAAGGATTTTTTGAATTTCTTAAAAAAGTTAATCCCCCAAGGTGTTTGGTTGCACGATAGAATTGACGCTAATGGAGATGCACATTTAAAAGCAGCATTGATAGGCCTTAGTGAAGCTATTCCTATAGAAAACGGCAGACTTTTACTAGGAACATGGCAAAGTATAATGTTTTGCGAATTTGATGGCCCTAGGGAGAGAAAAATTTATGTGAATATTATAAAAGAATGAAAACTCTTTTGCGTGATTTTTATGAAGAAAGAGAAGAAGAACTCTCTCAAATTTCAAAATCTGGAAATTTAAAATATTATGAAGACGAATTTAAAGAATGGTTATCAGAAAGAAATATTCTGCTAAGTAACTATTTAACACTATTTTCAAAAATTAAAAAACATAGGATTATTCTGGTTGGTGATTATCATACTTCTTATTCTCCAAAAAAAGCTTTGCTAAAATTTTTAAAATCTTATCTAAAACTAGGAAAGCCTTTTAGTGTTGCTTTTGAAGCCTTTAATGAAAAAGATTCTAAATTAGTTGAAAAATTGATTAAAAGAAAAGGTTACAAAAATCTTTCCAGGCTTTTAAAAGAATTTCCTGTATCGCCTTTGGTTGAGCTGCTGGATTTCCTGGAGGATTACGGGATTTCTATTAAAGCCATAGATTCTGCAAAATTTGTAAATCCTTGGAAAAGAGATAACTTTATGGCAAAACGCATTAATGCTTTAGCTTCCAAAGAAAAAGTTTTTGTTTTAATCGGCCAGCACCATCTTTCACAAAACCATATTGGAAAATTTCTACAAGATAGCTTAACTATACTTATTAATCCCGAAGATATTTATTGGAAGCTAGAAGACGAGGGCTATAATTTAGATGTTGCAAAACTTGAAGAAAATGTGTTCTGTTATTTTAATTCCCATCCTTTATTTGAGCAACAATCTTTTGTGAATTGGCTACAAGATATTGAGGAGGTAGAATACACAGAAGACTTAGTACAAAAATTGGAAGAAATAATTTGTAAGTTTTACCATTTAAAGCCGCTTAAGAATATCAAAGTATTTACCTTCAAAGATTTGGATGTTTTTATGGATATAATTAAGGTAAATATTGTAAATAAAAAAGAAAGAGAATACATTATAAAGCAGATAAAGAATAATGCTTCCATTTATGTGCCAGATGGTTATGTTTTCTTATCTGCTATTAAACCAGCTTTGCTTGCAGAAGAAATAGCACACCATTACTTTAGAACTTTTAATAAACCTAAAACAAAATTTGATGAATTTTTTGCAAAAATAATAAATGAAGCGATAGCTTATTTCACTTCCAAACTTATCGATCCCAAAAGAAAATGTAGATCAATAAATTCTTATAAAACCTCCAAGAGCAAAAAGGAAAAAGAGCTTGGTAAAGTAATGGAAAATAATTTTAGATTCTTCAAAGGGGAAAAGGTTTTGTCCCTTGTTCCAAAAAAAGCCGAATTAATGGAAGAATTTTCTCATGCTATGGGTTATATCATGGGCGAGAGGATTTATAAAAAATTTAGCAAAAATAATAAATTTCCTATTAACAAAATAAAGAAAATTTTAAAAGGCAAAGTTGATAACTATTTTTTAGAATATATCTCTTTAGGAACGGAATTTTAAGATGTCTTGTAAAAATTGCAAAACAAAACCTGTAATAACGCTAACCAACACAAATGTTAAGCTTTGCAAGTCTTGCTTCTTGAAATACTTTGAAAGAAAGTTTATGCGCACAATAAGGCAATACTCTATGCTAAGCAAGAAAATTGGTGTTGCTGTTTCTGGAGGAAAAAATTCAATGATCGTGCTTTACTTGCTAAATAAAATCCTTAAACCCAGAAAAGGCTACAGGCTTTATGCTCTGCACATTGATGAAGGAATTCCGAATTACAGCAGAGAAAGCAATAAAGTTATTGAAGAATTTTGCAAGGAAAAAGATATAGAGCTTAACATATTCAAGATAAAAAAAGAATTTCCGAAATTGAAAATTAAAAAGCTAGAACATCCATTTTCTGTGTATGGGGCTTTAATAAGATATTTACTTAATAAAAAAGCAAGAGAAATGAAACTAAACAAAATTGCTACTGGCCATAATCTTGACTCTGAAGCAGAAACATTGTTGATGAATATCTTTAAACATGATGTTGCAAGAACCGCAAGACTAGGACCTGTTACAGGTATTGTTCCAGACAGAAAATTCGTGCCTAGAGTAAAACCGCTTTACTTCTTAATGGAATATGAAGCAAAAATCTATGCTAAAATTCACAAATTCAAAGACAAAAATCCTCCCTTTGTAAAGGACTCTTTCAGAATTAGTGTTAAGAATTTTCTTGACAGGTTTGAAAAGAAATATCCAGGCACAAAGCATGCTATAATAAACACATTCCTAGAAATTCTTCCTTTGTTAAAGCAAGCATATAAGCAAAAAGCAAAACCTTGTCCAAAATGTCATGAGCCATGTTCAACACAGCCATGTACTGTTTGCAAACTTATAGAAAAATTCAGCTAAGCTTCTCGTAATTTTCAATAGCGTTCTTTAATGCCTGAACAACCATTGTTAAGCAATGATACTTAAACTTTGGTAGCTTTCCAAGATGTTCAAGGATTTTTTTTGGAGTAATTTGTTTAGCTTCCTTAAGAGTCTTGTTTTTAATAAGCCTACAAAGAGCTTCTGAAGAAGCTATTGCTGCAGCACATCCAAAAGTTTTATAGCCAACATCTTTAATTCTTTTATTTTTTATATACAAAAATATCTTTATCTCATCTCCGCAAACAATGTTTCCAACTTTTGCTTCTGCATTAACTTGCTTTGACTTTCTTGCAAATTTTGGATTCTTAAAGTATTGGATTACTTTTTTTGAATATTCTATTTCCATTTTAAAACTTAAAGCTGCTAATCCTCCTAAGTCTTTTAACCACTTTTGGTAGGATTTCAAGCACATAAGAAATCTCTTCCTTTGTTGTATATCTGCTTAATGTCATTCTTAAGCTTCCTTGCCATTCTTCTGGTTTGAGACCTATGGCCTTTAACACATGACTTGGTTTTAGTGTAAGTTGTGAACACGCGGAACCAGTAGATGTATAAATTCCATAGCTGTTCAAATAAGTTCCTATTGCTTCGCCTTCTACACCAATAAAAGAGAAATTCGCATGGTTGCACAATCTTTCTTTTCTAGATCCATTAAGCCTGCAATTTTCTATACTAGCAAGTACGCTATCTATTAACATATCACGTAATTTTTCCATTTTTTTGATATAAGATTTCTTTGCAAGTTGAACAGCTTTTGCAAAACCCACTATTCCAGGAACATTTTCTGTGCCAGCTCTAAGCTTCTTTTCTTGTGAGCCACCATCAATTTGTCTTTCAATTTTTGTTCCTTGCCTTATGAATAAAGCTCCTACCCCTTTAGGCCCGTGGATTTTATGGGCAGAAAAAGAAATCAAATCAGCTTTAATTTTTTTAACATCAATTCCAACTTTTGTAAAACTTTGGACAGCATCTGTATGGAATATGATGTCTTTTTCTTTACAAATTTTTGCAATTTCTTTTATTGGCTGAATGGTTCCTATTTCATTGTTTGCATGCATAACGCTTACCAATATTGTTCTTGAACTGATCAGCTTTTCAAGTTCGTCAATCTTAATAAGACCTTCGCTATCAACAGGAAGCTCTTTAACAACAAAACCTTTCTTTACTAAAGATCTTGCTGCTTCTAACACAGAAGGATGTTCTATGCTAGAAACAAGGATCTCATTACCTTTGTGTTGTAAAGCATATGCAATGCCTTTAATAGCTAGATTATTACTTTCTGAGCCACCAGAAGTAAAAATTATTTCTTCTTGTTTAGCATTAATTGACTTTGCTAAAATTTTTCTTGATTTTTCAAGAGCTTCTTTAGCTTCATGGCCTTTGGTATGCAAAGAAGAAGGATTCCCATAGTATAATCTAAAATAGGGAAGCATAGCCTTTATTACTTCGTCTGCAACTCTTGTTGTAGCTGCATTATCTAGATAGATTTTCATCTTAACAAACATTACAATTACATTTTACTGGTTCTAAAGATTTGTGGATTTTGCAGAGTTCTCTTGTTTTTCTAATCAAGAAGCATAGTTGTTGTAGTTCTTTATTAACACAACATCCTTTCGCTATACGTAAAGATGCTTTTTTAATTTCTTGTTTTATCTTTTTACTAAAATTAATATGCGAGGCTCTTTTATTCTTTGTGTATTGTGAAACAGCAGCTTCTGTTACGTTAAGAATCTTTGCAATTTCCCTCTTTTTATAGCCCATATTAAGTAATCTTAGAACAATTTCCTTTCTAATAGCTGGCACAACATACCAAACCTCTATTTCTTGGGGTAAAAGCATGAAAATTTAACAATTGTTAAATTATTTAAACCTTTTGGTTCTTTTGTAAACACAAAATTAAAAAATAAAGAGCATTTGCTTTCTTTATGAAACTTGGTGTGCTTTTCTCAGGTGGAAAAGATTCTTGTTTAGCAATGTTGAAAGCTAGCAAGTATTATGAGATAGCATGCTTAATTACAATCCTTCCAAGATGCAAAGAAAGTTATATGTTTCATATACCAAATATCAACTTAACATCTTTACAAGCAAAAGCATTGGGATTGCCATTAATTAAAGCTGCCACTTCAGGAGAAAAGGAAAAAGAGCTCTCGCAACTTAAACAAGCTATTCAACTTGCTATTAAAAAATTTAAAATTTCTGGTGTTGTTAGTGGTGCTGTTGCTTCAACATATCAAGCTTCAAGAATACA
>CAZCBT010000023.1:0-8809 GCA_964497015.1 Candidatus Woesearchaeota archaeon
AAACAATATAATGGTTTCCAAAATAATTTCCATAAAATAGTTGCCAGTTTTCAAGTGTTTCATGGTGCTTTATTTCTTGTATATAGCGTTTTGCTAAAATATCATCAATAGCGGTAATACCCCATCTTGTGCTAACAAGTTTTCTATTCTTTTTTAATCCAAGAACCCCTGTGCTAAAAAGCTGCACAATTTTATGCTCGTCAAAACCTTTTTTATTAAGCATAAAAACAGCTTCCTCTGCTTTTAAATCTGTGTCATAATAAATTTTTTCTATTAATCTTGGTATATTTGGATTTTCTGCAAGTTCAAAATTTTGTAATGTTGCACTTGCTCCAAAGGGCATCGTAACACCATCAAATTTCAAACTAAACGAAGGCTTTTTCTTTAGTTTTATTTCAACATCTGTGGTTGTACAAGACATTGCTATTTCTTGTAAGCTGATTAATTTTCTTGTTAAACTTCTTGCTTCGTGAACATTTGCTTTGAATCTTGAATTTATTAGAGAGCTTCTTAATTCGACAATTTTTTTAATTGCAAAATTTTTTTCAACCCAAAGTTTTGGATTTTCATAAATGCTTGCTTGTTCTGTTTTTTGCGGTGGCACAAGTATGCCTACATTTACCTTTGGATAACAAAGTTTTGAGCCGATAAAAATTGCTGGTGGTGATGTAGATAACATATCTAAAGAAGCAAGTTCCATAGCTTTGCTCATAGCACGATATCTACTATAGACTGGACAGAACTCTCTGCCACAAAGTAGCTTGCCCTTACATTTATAACATGGAACCGAAACCATTATAAATAGAAAACTTTAAAAAATATAAAATATATCCTTAAAATGTTACTATCTTTAAGTAAAAAATGAATTTGGATTTATTAAGGCCCAAAGAGAAAAGAAGGTTATGGAATTTTGGAGAAGCCAAGGACTCTAAGCTAAAGAGAATCTTGGTAGAGAATTTAGCAATAGCTCTAGTTTATTCTTCATGCTTTTTCATGAGTTACAACACATCTCAGAAAGTTTTTCTTCATTTTCTTAAAAATAATTCTAACAAACCTTCAGTTGAACATATTCAAAAACCTATAAAGAAGAAAAATCTAGAAGAAAAAATCACTTATACAAAAAAAGACCTCGAACAATTAATAACCAAGTATTCTATTGCTCATGGGCTAGATCCAGCATTGATGATAGCTTTGGCTTATGCGGAATCCAACCTTAATCCAAATGCGGAATCAAGAAAGGGCGCCATTGGCGTTATGCAGGTTTATCCTACAAAAGACAACCTAGAATTTTGCGGGCTAACAAAATCAGAACTTTACAATCCAGAAAAGAATATAGAATGTGGAATAAAACTTTACAAACATATTTATGAAAAAATTCCTGTCCAGGATGAAGAAATGCGGCTTATCCTAGGGCTTGCTGCTTATAACTGGGGTCTTGGGAGGGTGTTGAAACTTATAAAGCGCTTGCCGAAATATTCTAGCATTAAACACATATACAAAAAATTTCCTGGAGAAACAAGGCACTACATAAAAAGGGTATATGAAAACTATTCTAAGCCTCTTCCAATATAGCCTTGATCCTTCTTACACCTGCAGAAACACCTTCTTCTTTAATGATCTTAAATCTTCCAAGTTCTTTTGTATTTTTAACATGGGGTCCTGCGCAAACCTCTTTTGAAAATCCTGGAATATCGTAGACACTAACCTTATCACCATATCTATGGCCAAAAAAAGCAAGCGCTCCTTCTGCTTGAGCTTCTTCAAGGCTCATTATTTTTTTAATAACAGGCAAACCTTCCTGGATTTTTTGATTAACAAGATCTTCTACTTTTTTAATTTCTTCTTCTGTTAGTTTTCTATCAAAACTAAAATCAAATCTTAATCTTTCTGGTGTTATGTTGCTACCCATTTGCCTTACTTTCTCACCAAGAACTTTTCGTAAAGCTGCATGCAATAAATGTGTTGCTGTATGGAGCTTTGCACATTCATAACTTTCATCTACCAGTCCACTCTTGAATTTTTGTTTTGCTGCTGTTCTAGAAAGCTCTTGGTGTTTTTTAAATTCCTCCCGGAATTCTGATTCGTTTATTATTATTCCATGTTCTTTTGCAAGTTCTTTTGTCATCTCAAATGGGAAACCAAAAGAAGAAAAAAGCACGAATGCATCTTTACCAGTAATAGTTCCTTTTTTAAGCATCTTGTTAAATTGCTTTAAACCAGCCTCAAGAACTTTAGAAAATTTTTCTTCTTCTTTGTTAAGTTCTGTTATGATAATGTCTTTATTAAGTTCCAATTCTGGATAATCATCTTTGTAAATATCAATTACAATTTTTGCTAATTCTGAGCAGAATTCTTTTTCTATTCCAATTTGTCTTGCAAATCTTATTGCTCTTCTGATCAAGCGCCTTAACACATAGCCTTGATCTTTGTTAGAGGGAACAACACCATTTTGATCGCCCAAAATAAAAGTAGCAGCTTTTATGTGGTCTGCAATTATTCTTTCCGCTTTTACATCAGAATTCTTTTTCAATTCATCAATCTTTTGCATTATCGGCATAAAAACTTCTGTTTCATAAACCGATTTCTTGCCTTGTAAAATCGCAACAGTTCTCTCAACGCCCATGCCAGTATCAACATTATGTTGTTTTAACTTTTCAAATCTGCCATCTTTTGTTCTGTTGTATTCCATAAATACATCATTCCATATTTCAAAATACTTTCCACATGCACAACCCGGTTTACAGTCTTTGCTGCATGGAGGCTTACCAGTGTCGATAAACATTTCTGTACATGGTCCGCAAGGTCCGGTTTCGCCTACGGGCCCCCAAAAGTTGTCCTTTCTTGGCAAAAAATGAATCCTTTCTTCTGGTATGCCAAGTGATTTCCAGATTTCAGCTGATTCTTCGTCACGTGGAATTTCATTGTCGCCAGCAAAAACAGTAACATGTAACTTTTCTGGATTTATGTTTAGATGTTTAGTTAAGAATTCATAACTCCATGTGATGGCTTCCTTCTTAAAATAATCACCCAAACTCCAATTACCAAGCATCTCAAAAAATGTTAAATGCATCTCATCGCCAACATAATCAATATCATCGGTCCTTAAGCATTTTTGGCAATCTGCTAAGCGCTTGCCTTCAGGGTGTTCTTCGCCAAGTAAATGGGGAATCAAAGGATGCATGCCTGCTGTTGTAAAAAGCACAGAAGGGTCGTTTTCAGGAATCAAAGAAGCTGAGTGTATTATAGCATGACCTTTGCTTTTAAAAAATTCGAGATATTTCTTTTTAAGCTCTTTTGCTAGCATTTTGCAAAAGAAAAAGAAAAGATATTTAAATTTTTTTACTTCACTTTTACCTTTACTGCTTTCTTTGCTTTCGCTTCTTTTTTTGGAATTTCTATCTTTAAGACACCATTTTTGTATTCTGCCTTTGCTTCTTCAGCTTTAACACTGCATGGCAACGGAATTATTCTTTCATAACCCCTAAAGCTCCTTTCTTTCTGGAAAAACCCTTTTCTTTCTATTTTGACTTCTGACTTCTTTCTTGCTAAAATATGCATGTAATTTTCAGCTACCTCTACAACTATGTCTTTCTTGTCCATTCCTGGAAGGTCTGCTGTAATTACTACTTTATCTTTTTCTTCTTTAACATCAACTGCTGGTTCTCTGAGTTCGAGTTTTGGTAGTTTAATTGCTTCTTTCCACAATCTTTCAAAAGCCCTGTTCATCTCTCTTTGCAACCTTTTTATTTCTTCAAACGGGTCGAATACCATTTTAGCTAAGGGCTTTAAGTTTTTCTTCTATGAGCCTAAGTTCTCTTGCCAAAGGATCTTCTATTAAAGGTTTTTCTTTTTTAATTTTTTCCTTCTTAGGCTTTTCCTTTTTGGCTTCTTTTTTTGCTTCTGGTTTTTTGGCTTTTGGCATAGCTTTTTTCTTTTCAATTTCCTCTGGTAATTCTGGAAGCAATTTAACAAATTCTTTTTCTGATTTTTTAACATCAATAACAATACTTCTTATCCTTGCAATTAATTCTTTTTTCTTTTTTATGATTTCTTTTAGTTGCTCAAAATCCTTTAACAAAGAAGTTGACTTAAGGGCGGTTTTAAGAACTTCCTTTCTTAAACTTGTAGGCATGTCAATCTTTACATACATAGGATTCTCTTCTTGCATTTTTAGACTTCAAAGAGCTTCTTATCTACACCAAGGAGCTTGTCTTTTATTGCTTTTAGCTCATTCTTCCAATGTTCAAGTTCTCTTGCTTCTTCCATTCTAAGCCTATCAATTTCGTCAAGAACATGCTCAGCTTCCTTAATTCTATTCTTTATGTATTCTAAACTATGCAACGCTTCTTTGTATTTGTCAATCCTTACAAAAAGAGGACCCTCCCTCTTTTCTATTTCGAACCCTTTTGTTTCTGGTTCAACTTCTGGCCTTTCTGGTTTTTCTATCTTTTTTCTTATAGGTATTTCTAGTTCTTTTGCAGCTGGTTTTTCTTCTGGTGTAGCTGGTTTTTCCTCTTTCTTTTCAAGAATTGGTTCATAACTTGGAAGCTCTATTGGTGGGAGTTCAGGAACTTTTTCCTTTTTCTTGAAAAGTGGCATGTTTAAAAGTTTTGTAGAAGTTATATAAATCTTTCTTTATTATCCTAATGTGGTAATAAAAACCTCACAAAGTTTTTATATTAGATATCTTTCTAAAAATCCATGCCTAAATCTAAAAAAATAAAAAAATCTTCTAAGAAATCTAAACCCAAGAAAACAAAAACAAAAAAAACCAAAAAAATTTCTAAACCAAAGGTTTCAGAGAAAGAATTGCTTTCTTTTTTGGGTGGGCTTATTGGAAAAGATGGACTAAGGGTTGTTGAAGAGCTCAAAAAAAGAAAAAATGTTTCAGAATTTACATTGGCAGAAAGACTAGGAATATCTATCAATCAATTTAGACATGTGATATACAAACTTGACGAATTGAATTTGGTAAGCTCAACAAGAAAAAAAGACAAGAAAAAGGGATGGTATGTTTATTATTGGACGTTCCATAAGGACAGATTGATTAGTTTGTATTATTCTTACAAGTTAAAAAAGCTAAAAAGGCTGAAAGAAAAACTTAAACAAGGAGAACAAGAGACATATTTTGTTTGCCCTTCTGGTTGTTATAGATTTAAAATAGAAGAGGCTATGGAACATGGTTACAGGTGCCCAGAATGTGGAGCAATTTTACAAGAAGAAAAAATTGATGTTAAAAAGCTTAAAAGGGAAATAGAAAAGCTTGAAAAGGAACTTAAAGAAGCTGGTAAGTTATAGCCTAGAATATCGCTTTAACTAATCCAAGAACCACTTTTCCACCGTCAAATGGTGGGATTGGTATCATGTTGAATATGAACAAAATCATGTTTATTTGTTTTGTCAAATAAAGTACAACTGCGGTATTTCTTTTTAGGTTTGTTGCTTTACTCAATACTATCCATGATCCCAACCATAAGCAAAGATTAACAAAAGGTCCGGCAAATGCTATGGCAGCACTCTTTAATGGTGCTATGTTTGCAGCAAATATTTTTACATATCCTGGAGCTATTATTAAGAATGGACTTTTGATCAATTTTAAAAACACACCAATAAACAACCCAAACCAAAATACACTAAAACTTGCCTGATAACCAAAAGCCATTGCTACAAATTTATGTGCAAGTTCATGAAAAATTACTCCTGGTGCAGCTACAAGCGTTGCAAATCCAAATTGCTTCCAATCAAATCTCTTTTTATAAAAGAACATATCCCTTCTTGGAAAAATTATATCCATAAAAATAAATCCTATAATTCCTGTAACGATAAGCATGTAAATTATTTCTAGCAACGATATCATTTTATCTTTTTAAGCTCTTGCCACCATTCATTTGGGTTTATTTTTTTAACAACTTTCAATAATCTTTTTGCAGAATCTGTAACTAATGATTTTTCAACATTATTTATCCAATCTTGCGCATATTTAAACCCTTGTTCTAAGTATTCTTTTGCTGTGATTGCTTGTTCTAAAAGATCTGCGTCTTTTGCAATAATGGCTGCTTTTTCTCTTGAATGAGCTTTTTTCCAGATTTCAAAAATCTTATTTCCTATCTTGCCAAGATTTTTTGTTTGTTCAAGAGCAATTCTTTCTTTATCAACATAACGATTTGCGACCTTGTGAATGTCACCTGATCTACATTCATGCAAATCATGAAACAAAACAAGCATTGCAATTTCTTCTGGATTTTCGTAGTTTTCAAGTAAGGCAAGAACATAGGCAATTTGTGCAGCCCTTAAGCTATGCTCCGCTACACTTTCTTTGCTTGTTATGCCGATTAAATTCCATCCAACATGCTTTATAAAACGGAGCTGTGCAAGTTCAAAAAAGAACTTGACTAGATTTTTCATATTCATTTTTTTGAAGAAGTTTTTAAAAAGATTTCTATTTAGTTCTATAAGCTTATTGTTGGTAGAGAGAAAAATTTTAGTTCGCTCTTTTAGATTCTTAATAGAAACTTGTTCTCGATCAATTTGAGAATAGAAAATCTTATTAACCAAAAGTTTTACTCGTTAGTATGAAGAAAGTTGTAATTTCTGCGTTGTTGATTCTTTTAATTATCCCTTTAGCTTCCACAAGTTTTTTAGATTGGTTTACAAGTGGTGCAGTATCGGGCTGTATCGATACAGATGAAGGAGTAAATTATTATGAGAAAGGGATTGCTAAAGAAGGAGACAAGGAATTAACCGACTACTGTGTTGATGAGAATTACCTAATAGAGGCATTGTGTAAGGATGATGAATTAAGTAGTATAAGATATTACTGTTTAAATGGATGTATTGGTGGAGCGTGTCTTTCTAAACCTAATGAAACAACATCAAAAAAATGCGAGGAAGGAACATATCAATGCAGGGGGGATATTCTACAAATATGTATTGGTGAAGAATGGGTTACAAAAATGGAATGCAAGTTCGGATGCCGTGAAGGAAAATGTTTGTTTGAGCCGGTAAATAAAACAGAATGCGAAGAAGGATCTTACCGATGTAACGGAAGCGTCCTACAATTTTGTAGTAGGGGTAAGTGGATAACAAGAAAAAAATGTGAATTTGGTTGTCGTATGAGAGAATGCTTACCCCAACCAATTACTAAAACAGAATGTGAAAAACAGGGTGGTTATTGCATTAGTTGGGATAAGGAATGCAAAGAAGGTTATATTCGCGCTGAACCAATGGGATGTAAATTAAAAGTTTCTGCACGATGCTGTTTGCCAAAGCAACTACCAGCGGAAGTTGAAGAAAAACCTCCTGAAGAAATAGATATGGCAGAACTTTTGTTAAATGAAACTGGTTTTGGAGATATTATAGTACATCCACAAGATGATGATGTTCTTTTTGCAATTAAAACTTACGGTGTTTTTGGCGATCTTTTTGTTTCTAAAGATGGTGGTTTAACATGGAACCATAAAATGCCTATGGGGAAAATAGTTTTTGATAATATAAATCCCAATATTGTTTATGGTATCAATGGGGGAGAGATTTATAGATCAGAAGATGGTGGGGAAACATTTTCTTTAGTAAATAAAACTCCCTATTTTCTACGATCAATATTAGCAGATAAGTTCATTTCAGAAAAAATATATTTAGGGTTATATTCTCCAAACACGGATGCTTGGGGAATTTATGTATCAGAAGATGGTGGAGATACATTAGAATTCAAATCATTTAGAGATTCTATTGAAGTGCCTCCCGAATATTTGAATGCGTCTATAGGAAGAATTCCATGGGATATTGATCAAGACCCACAGAATGGAGAAATTATTTATATAACAAGCGAGGATTCTGATCATTCCGTCTATGCTTCAGGATTATGGCCTGATCCTTACTTTATTATTAGAACATTAGATGGGGGAGATACTTTTGAAGCTGTTTCTGAAGGTTTGCCATGGCACAGCTTAGTTATTGTTTCTTTTATAGATTCTTCAGGAACAACACAATGGATTGCTGGGACTGAAGGGCCGGGTTTGTATAAATTAAACCTACAAGAAAAGAAATGGAGTCACATAACTAGTAGCATATATGTAACTCATGATTATCTAATAGACCCAATTAATCCACAAATACACTATATCGCAATTGGGGAGTGCATTCAAAAATCAACTGATGGTGGGAATAGTTGGGAAAGCATAGCATGCGAAGGCGAAGAGCCAACGAGACGAGTTGATAATTATTCTTACATAGTATTACCTAAACCTGCAAGAGTAGTATCACTTGCTCTTGATTCCAAGGGAAATCTTTTTTTCGTAGATTATTTTAATGGAATTTTCAGAATAACTTCAGAAGAGATAGAAGAAGTTGAAGAACAACCTTCTGAAGAACCAATCTCAGAAGAACCAGCTTGCGATGGCTGCCTGTTGGAGCAAAAGTGCCTACCTTATGGAACAAGAACAAAAGGGCTATTCTGCAGTTTAGAAGGCAATATGGAAAAACAAAAAACAGGGAATCAACAATGCGAGAATGATTTTGAGTGCGAGAGCAACCTATGCATAAATAATAAATGTTTGAGTAAAAGTCTTTGGGACAAAATTCTAAGTTTTTTTAGAAGGTTCTTTAGAATATTTTCCTGAACTTTGTCTCTTGAGGTTAATATCTTACAATTGAAATCGAGATATGTTTCTATAATGCTTGTAATGAAAGTCCTTTTTCAGGTTTGCAAAAGTTTCGCTTTGTTCAAAATTTAAGCAATCGTAATCTCTGTCCTTATTTAGAAAGCTTTAAATATTTTACCAAGAGCATAAAATCCATGGGCCTCTATAAA
>CAZCBT010000024.1:0-8787 GCA_964497015.1 Candidatus Woesearchaeota archaeon
CATTAACAACATTAAGCACTACATCAGCAGGCACAGCAATTATAGCAAGATCTATAGCAGAACTAACATCTTTAACAGTTGGATAACATTTCAATCCAAGAATTTTCTTTTCATGTGGATTAATTGGAAATAGCTTGAAATTTTTTGCTTCTTTTAGATTTCTTAACAAAACATTTCCTACTTTGCCTGGTTTAGCGGAAGCACCAACGATAGCAATGGTTTTTGGATTGAAAATTTTATTCATGTTAAGCGAAAATGAAAGCATATATAAATAGATTTTGCTTTTCTTTTAAAGGGCCCGTGGTGTAATGGATAGCATGGACGGCTTCGGTTAAGCAAGAGGAAACCGTTCGATCCCGGTTCGAATCCGGGCGGGCTCATTGGGGCCGTAGTGTAGCTTGGACTATCACGCCAGCTTGGGGTGTTGGTAACCGGGGTTCAAATCCTCGCGGCCCCATTAAATTTATAAATAAAAAGCAAGCAAAGATAATATGCAAGAAAAAGGCATTACTGTTAAGAAGGAAGAAAACTTTTCTGAATGGTTTACACAAGTTATTAACAAAGCTGAGCTTGCTGATTTGCGTTACAACCTGAAAGGTTTTGTTGTTTTCAGGCCATGGAGTGTTTTGGTTATGGAAAAGATTTATGATTTGTTTGAAGAAGAACTGCAGAAAAATGGTCATTTGCCATGCTACTTTCCATCTTTAATACCAAAAGAAAATTTTGAGAAAGAAGCTGAGCACGTTAAAGGATTTACACCAGAAGTTTTCTGGGTTACTAAAGCTGCTGATAAGGAACTTGAACAAGAACTTGCGTTAAGACCAACATCAGAAACAGCTTTTTACAAAATGTACTCTACATGGATTCGTTCATGGAGGGATTTGCCATTAAAGCTTTACCAAAGAGCACAAGTTTGGAGATACGAAACCAAAGCAACAAGGCCATTCATTAGAAGCAGGGAATTTTACTGGATTGAAGCGCATGATTGCTTTGCCACTAAGGAAGAAGCGGAACAACAAGTGCTGCAAGACATAGAAACAACAAGAAAGGTTATGGAAGAAAAGCTTGGAATTCCATTTTTGCCTTTAAGAAGACCTGAATGGGACAAATTTGCTGGTGCTCTTTACACTATTGGTTCTGATTCTTTAATGCCAGATGGCAAAGTAGTTCAGCAGCCATCAACACATATGCTTGGGCAAGGTTTTGCTAAGGCATTTGGTATAAAATTCGTTGATAAAAAGGAAAAGGAAAAGTATGTTTGGCAAACTTGTTACGGGCCAGCTGTTAGCAGAATAACGGCAAGCTTGATTGCTATTCATGGTGATGATTCTGGCTTAATATGGCCTTTTATTGTTGCACCATTGCAAGTTATAATTGTTCCAATTTATGATAAAGAAACAAAACAAAAAGTTGTTGACAGATGTAAAGAAATAAAAGAAAAGCTTAACAGCTTAGGCATAAGAGCAGAAGTTGATCTAACAGAAAAAACACCTGGAGAAAAATTCTATGAATGGGAATTGAAAGGTGTGCCTATAAGAATAGAAATCGGCATAAAAGAAGTTGACAATGGCATGCTTACTGTTTGTTTAAGGGATACTAAAGAAAGGATTAAACTTGAGCAAGATGACTTTGAAAAAATTTACGAGATTGGTAAAGAATTTGACGAGAGATTAAGAGAAAAAGCAAAATCTTGGTTTGATTCAAGATTGGAAAGTGCTAAAACACTAGAAGATTTAAAAAGAATCCTTGCAAGCAAGAAAATAGCAAGAGCAGAATTTTGTTCTATAGACAAAGAAGGAGAAAAATGTGCTGAGGTTATAGAAAAAGAATACCTTGCATCTATCCGTGGTGTAAGGCATGATATTGCTGAAAAACCAGAAGGAAATTGTATTGTTTGTGGAAAGAAAGCAAATTATGTTGTTTACATAGCAAAAAGTTATTAAAATAGTTCTTTAAGATAAGCGAAAAGCTTAGCATACCATGGTACATTAACAATGTTAACAGAAATTATTCTATTTGTTGAATATTCTCTTCCATTTCTGTCAAGGTAAACAAGAGTTATATTGGCTTTTTTATTTAATGTGTACAAATATTTTGCATCAATGGTTACAGTTCTTTTTTGCATGTCTTCTAAGCCTTGCATTATACCCAAGAATTTTTTATTAACATAGAGCTTTATTTTATCAACAGGCGTATCTGATTTAAGTGTCATCTGCAAATCAACTTTGCTTTTATAAGGAAACTCTTCAGGATAAGAAATTGAAATCATTCTTAAATTTGGATCTGAAAATGAAATTATTGAAAGTGTATTAAGAAGAGTTTTGTTTTCGACATTTGCTTTAATTGTAAGTTCCTTCCTTAGAGGAAGGTTTTCAAAAGTTAGAGTTTTGTATGTTTTTGGTTCTAATATGCTTACAGTTCTACAATCTTGTTCAACACAAACTCCGATATTTCTCAGCACATGGTAGCCTATATTTTTGACATTGCATACTAAGGTAGCATTTTCGTAATCAAAATAAAATCCTCTTTCTGGATTGCAGTCTACAATAAAGTTATCAAGATAGGAGTTTTCTTCTTGTTGCATGATTTCAGCAACATAATCCTTTGCAACCTTTAAAGAATATCTCTCCTTTCCAAGAGAGAATGAAATTGTATCGGAGTAGATATTTGAAAAAGAATCTCCTACTTCTGTGGTTGTCATATATTGATAACTTTCATTTGCTTCTTCTGGAATTTTTACTATCCAAAATACACTTTTGGTTTGAAACGGCTTAAGTAAAATGCTTTTAACATTCCTTTCTAGCAACTCAGGAGCTTTTGTAACCTTTACCAATACTGGCAAATAGTATGGTTGTTTATTCTTAAGTATTACTCTTATAGGCACATAACTTCCAGGGCCTACTTCTTTAAATGGAATCTCTAGCTTCATAGAAGTTAAACTTTTTGATACCTTCCCATAATTAGCAACAGAAACATTAAAATTTACTTCTCCTGCAGAAGCTTCCGCATTAGCAAAAGAACCTCTAACAATTAAACTTGGAGAAACAGAGTCAAGAGAGTCAAGGAACTTTACATGTGTTGGGTCTATCCAGCCAAGTTGCTCATATGTGACATCAAACGGCACCCAACCATAGTTTGGAAAATAAACTTCTGCCCATCCATGTGGTCCCCAATTTTGTTGTATATTTGAGTAAGCGATACCAGCAACAAATCTTGCAGGGATTCCAAGAGAGCGGAGCATGGAAACGAATAAGTTTGTTATCTCGTCGCATACACCAATTCTGTGTTCAAAAACCCATGTGCTAGATTGGATAACTTTTGCTGTAGATGTTTCCAAGCTATAGTTAACATTGTTTTTGACCCATTCTGCAACTTTGAATACAACAACAAACAAATCTGTTTCATTAGCAGCAAGTTCTTGGGCTTTTTCTCTGATTTGATCATTGATATTTATATAGCGTTGAAAAGTTGTGTATTGTCGAATTTCTGGATTTGTTATCGTAATCGGAAACCTTATTTTTGCATCTACATTAGGAAATCTTCTTTTTGTTTTTATTTTCGAAAATAGCGAAATCTCCATGTTTGAAGGCAAGACATCATTCCATTGAAAAATAATTTTATTATCGGTAATTGCGTTTTTTCCTGTTGGTAAAGAGAAAGTTTGCTGTTCTAGAACTTGCTGATACTTATTCTCCTTTGGCAGCAAGAAAAGCTCCGCTTCAAGGGTTTTTGCTTTCGCATTTTGGCCTTTAGGAAGAATCTCAAACTGTGCTTTTGTTAGAACATTAAGTGTTAAGCTCTCATAAATGGAGTAATCTTCTATAGCATAAACCTGAAAGAGTAAAGCTATAATTACACATGCAATTGCTAACCCCTTAATAATCTTTGATTTCATTTTTTATGTTTTCAATAAATGTGTTAAAATCGAATTTTACAACAGTGCTCCCGCAAGCATGCAGATGACCTCCACCATAGCCTTTAACATTTTTTAACGCTTTTTCAAGCAATTTTGGAATGTTAAGGGTATTGCTTCTTAAGCTCATTTTTATCTCATTTTCTTTTTCCCTGCCAACAATGATAAGCTTATCAGAAAATCTATGAAGCAACTCATTTGCAAGATCATTTGTAAAACTCATTCTTGTGCTTGGGTAAATGAAAAGCAACATTTTCTCTGTAATTTTTGCGTGTTTTAAAGCAAAGTTTAGCAAACTTTTATATCTCTTGCTTATTTTTTCTGCTCTCTTAAAAAGGTATTTTCCTCTTGGTGTTTGTTGATAAATTATTTCATAAGGAGACTCTATTTTGGAAAGGATACTTATGTTTTTCTTAACTTCAGAGGTTCTTCCTTTTAGCAAGAAAGAAAACATCTTAACAAGTTCACCAAGTTTTGTTTCAAAGAGTATTTCTTCTATTTTTTCCTTTTTATTTATCAAATCAGGATAATTTTGCTTAAATTCTTCTATAAATTCTGGAACATGCCAATCAGCAACGCAACCAATAATAGCTATCCACAAAGAAGAATTTGTTATTTTATAGCACCAATATGTTGTTGGTCTGCTATCTCTTTTGTTATACAATCTTGGATTAAAATATAAAACATTCTTTCTCTCAACAGGGGGATGATGATCTATCCAAATTATTGGCACTAAAGCTTTGTCCACGAATTCTTGGGTGATTATTGGCTTATCCAAAACCATTACAATATCTGGTTTTAGTTCTTCTATTTTTCTTAAATAAGTTAACTCGAGCTTTGGCGAGCTTTTAATAACAACACCCTTAGCAGAGTCTTTTAGTTTTTTAAAAAGTAGAAAAGACGCCAGCCCATCAGGATCGTCGTCGAAGAATATTAAAGGCTTTTTGGAATTTGCAAAAATATTCTTGATCTTTTTTAGCATTTCTTCCATTCTCTTTTCCATTTTATTTTAATGCTAAAATCGTCTTTGCAAGTTTATCTGGATCGTGTCTTGCAAAATTTGTTTTTCTGAGCAACTTTTTTCTGACTATTTTTGCTTTTGTTTTTATCTTATCAACTTTAACAGGAAATTTCCATTCTTCAGCATAAGCCTTAAGAACTTTTGCAGAAGGTATTTCCGTGTTAACAATCACATAATCTAAGATATCTTTTGAAAGGTATTTTATTATTTCGCTAACATGCATGTTTGCTGTAAAGTTATCTGTTTCGCCATGTTGGGTCATAATATTAACAACATAGATCTTTTTTGCTTTACTTTTGACTATTGCATTCTTTATATTTTTAATAAGCAAATTTGGAATTATGCTTGTGTATAAACTTCCAGGGCCAAGGACAATCTTTTCAGCGTTTTTGATTGTGTTAATTGCTTCTTTATTTGCTTTTACATTTCTTGGTTCAAGAAATAGTTTTTTAATGTTTACATTATGATAAAGTCTAAAGCTTTCAATTGCTGGTTCGCCTTTGATTATCTTTCCATTTTCAAGCAAAGCACATAGTTTAATGTCTTGAAATGTACAAGGAATAACGGTACCTTTTACAGCCAAGATTTTTGAGCACTCTTTTATTGCCTTATCAAAACTCCCAGTAATTTCTGTTAACGCAGTAATCAACAAATTTCCAAAGCTATGTCCTTTTAAAGAGCCTTTTTTAAATCTGTATTCAAACAAATCTGCCATAAGTTTTCTTGATTCAGACAAGGCAACAAGACATCTTCTAATATCGCCTGGAGGCAAAACACCTAGTTCATCGCGAAGTATTCCAGAAGAACCCCCATGATCTGCCATAGTAACTATAGCTGCTATGTTGTTTGTATATTTTTTTAGGCCTTGTAGCACTGTAAAAAGGCCTGTGCCTCCACCTATAGCAACAATCATAGGAACTAAAAAATTTTAAATATTATAAACCTTTTTCTTTTGTTATGAATGTTATGTTAGAAGCGGAAGCAGAAGATTTCTTGGAAAAGAATGGCTTTAATGTTGCTAAGAGGGCTGTTATTAAAACCAAAGATGAACTGCTAAAAGTAGCCAAAAAATTGGGATTTCCCTTAGTGTTAAAAAATGCCGAACTCTTACATAAAACAGAAAGGAATGCTGTAAAGCTTAACGTTCACGAATCTAATCTTCTTGAAGCGTATCAAGAATTAAAAGCAAGAAAAGTTCTTGTGCATAAACAGATAGACGGAAATTATTTTCTTATTGGAATTAAAAAGGATCCCACGTTTGGACATGTCATTGTGTTTGGTTTAGGTGGCATATACACAGAATTGTTCAAGGATATAACAATTAGGGTTTATCCCATTGGTAAAAAACAAGCAAAAGACATGCTAGAGGATATAAAATTTAGAAAGATCTACGAGTTTAGAAATAAAAAGATTAACAAACAAGCATTGGTAGAGGCACTTTTAAAAACAAGCAACCTTATTAAAAAGTATCCAAATATAAGAGAGCTTGACATCAATCCAATGATAGCAAACGAAAAAGAAGCTGTTATTGCTGACGCTAGAATCGTGTTTGAGTAAAAATGTGGGAAAAAATTTTGATCTATGCCGCTATTTTAATATTTTTGTATATATTTGTTAAACTCTCACAACTAAAAATAAATAACAAGCCAGTATTTCCACTTTACCTTAGAATTTTAATATCTTTATTCTTTCCGATTTTGTTTGTAATAGCTCTTTTGCTTAGTTCCATAATCCTTTCTTTCTTGCTTTTGGTAATTTTATTTATAGCATTCTTGTATTTTATTTCGAAATTTAGAAGAAAAAGTTTTATAAAATTCAAAAAGATTAAAATAAAATGAGAAGGATACTGCCATTAGCGGCAATGGAAAAACTACTTAAAAAAGCTGGTGCTCCAAGAGTAAGTGACTCTGCTAAAGTTGCTTTGGCTGAATTTCTCGAGGACTATGGACTAAGAATTGGCGAAAAGGCAATAGAAATTGCAAAGCATGCAAAAAGAAAAACTGTAAAAGCTGAGGATATCAAGCTTGCGATTAAATAAATCAAGTCTGAAATCCGTATTTGCCATGAAGGGGAACAAAAACAAATTCTCCAAGGTCTTGCTTAATTAGTTTTCCTTTTTTCTTAATAATTTTTAGCATTTTCTGTTGGGATAAATTTCCTACTGGTGCGACGAGTATGCCATTGTCTTTAAGTTGATATATCAGTTGCTTTGGGATTTTTGGACATGCCGCAGTTATTATAATTTTGTCATACGGAGCAGCTTTTTCATAACCTAAACTCCCGTCGCTAACAATAACCTCTACATTTCTAATATTAATTTTCTCGAGATTTTTCTTGGCATAATTTGCAACTTCCTCAAGGATTTCAACAGTATAAACTTTTTTAACAAGTTTTGAAAGTAAGGCAGCATTATAACCAGAACCAGCACCTATTTCAAGCACAATATCTTGTTGCTTTGGTTCAAGGGCTTGGAGCATTATCATTATCGTTGTTGGTTGTGAAATTGTTTGGCCTTCCATTATTGGCAAAGCCACATCATCATAGGCTCTATGTCTATAAGCTGGCAATACAAATTCCTCCCTGGGTATGGAAAGAAACGCCTTTATAAGTCTTTTATCCCTAACAACTCCGCTTTTCTCCCAATATTCAACTAATGCTTGTTTTTGTTCTTTGAAATCCATAGAATTTTATTTTCTGACAAGTTTTTAAGGTTTCTTAAAAGTCCTTAATAAAATTTATCATTGTTAAGTTATGAAAAATTGTAAGATTTATAATCTAGTAAACCTTAAATTTCGAATCAAATAAAAAAAATTAAAGATTATAATTTTAAAATGAAAATCTCAGAAAAAAACCTATATGAAATCTTAAATCACCTAAACAGCTTTTTATTAAATATTCGCACAGTAAGTGATTTAAAAAAGCATAGCGAAGGCGGAAAACTATACCTTGGAAAACAACACATTGAAGTTAAAAAATTGCCTGAAAAAGAATTCGCATACAGGGTGAGCTATGTTTGGGAAGGAGTAGGTGTGCCTGTTGAAGTTAGAATAGATTATACAAATAAAAATTCTATGATAATTTTAAAATGCCAAAATAAGATTCGAGAATTTGATATTTTCCAATTCCCATTTCCAAAAGATAAATTTAATAATTATTACCAGAGTAAGACTTTTGGTTTTATAGATTTAAATTTGATAAAGAACGAATTAAAAAGGCTTGAGGAATATTTAAGTTCTATTTAGCTTTTCTTCCATGAGCTCTTAAACTTGGTCTTATCTTTTCAGCGCCTTTTCCTTTCTTTCTGAGTCCTCTTGATTTCTTTGCTGCAGATGTTAAGCCTCTAAATACTCTACCTCTATGCTTTCCAGAACATATCCAGTTTAGCTCTTTATCTGCCTTTATTTCTGGAGCTTGAGGATCAACAAGTATAACTTCATACCAATAATATTTACCATCTTCACCAACATAGTAAGAATTAAGCACCTCAAGATTTGGAAATTTTCTGTTTGCTCTTTCTTCTGCAATCCACTGATAGTTTTTGCCAACTACTTTTCTTGTGGTCATTCTCTTGGAACGTCTTCCTTTATTTGGTCTTGGTCTTGTTCTTCCACCTCTTGCCACCCTAACCCTTACCACAACAATTCCTTTTTTAGCTTTATAACCCAAGGACCTTGCCCTATCTATTCTTGTAGGTTTTTCTATTCTAATAATAGCAGGTTCTCTACGCCAAGCTATTAAGCGCTCTCTCCAAAGCTCACCAAGATTTTCTTTTGGTCTCTTCCAGAGTTGCTGAACAAATTTATAGAGGCCCATGGATTTTATGCTCTTGGTAAAATATTTAAAGCTTTCTAAA
>CAZCBT010000025.1:0-8740 GCA_964497015.1 Candidatus Woesearchaeota archaeon
TGCTGTACATATCACGAACATCGGAAAAGATCTCACCTTTAGCAGAAACTACAGCCGCTCCAAATGTGTGAGCTGTTGATTCTATACCTAAGCAAATCATGGTGGAAAAGGAAAATCAATTGATTTATAAGATTTTTCATACAAAGCTCTCAACAAAGTTAGCAGAGACATTAAATTTTGTATCCATAAATTTTTCTATAAGCCAAATACAGGTTTTTGTATGCATAGTTATCTCACTGGTTTTTATTTTGCTTCCTGGTAGCAAAGCCATAAACGCAATAAGGTTATCAGCAAGATGCTTATCAACAGCTGCATTTGAATTTATCTCATAAAGCAATTTTTCCGCACATTCTTTGCCCACTTCTTCAGCAGGTTTGCCTGGTTTGCCAAGATTATCGCTGCCAAGAATAGAACCAGAATTATAACAATACAACAAAATTCCTGATCCTGGGCATAATGTTTTGCTATACTCTATTTTCACATTTACATCCAAGTTTAGATTTTCTTTTATTACTTTTGAAGCAGATTTTGCTTGTCGTTCAGCCACTTGCTTTTCTTTCAAACTTTCAGAAGCATGTGAAATACAGAATACTTCGTTAAATTTCCCTTGCGAGTCCATCACAATTGGCAAGTTCTCTTTCCTGAATTTCTTGAGAAAATCATTAAAGCTTTCTATGCTATATTTAGGAACAATTTCTATCTTTACTAAACCACCACCTTTTGGATAGTAGCCGCGTCTCTCAACAACGATTTCAAGAGTATTGCAATATTTTTTGATTACAGGCAAAAAAACATGCTTCATCCAATCAACAGTTGGAGCAAAAAATGTATCTGTTCCTCCTTGAATTGTCAAGCTTGTTTTTCCTTTAGCAAACATTGCTGGAAGAATTATGTTTTGCAGAAGTAAACTTATAGCACCTGCTGTTCCTATATCAACATAAAAATTCTGACCTTTCAACATTCTTGGCCAGAATGCAACTTCAGTTGTTCCTATGCTAAACTCAGAAGTTTTTGCATCGCATATCCTTTTTAGGACTTTTAAAGCGTGCAGATGCTGGGCTTTTAATCCTGATTGAGGACGATTTTTTCTAATATTGTAAATTCTAACAGGTTTTTTAGTTAAAGCAGCAAAACTCAAAGCAATTCTTGTTAACTGACCGCCACCTTCAAGCACAGAACCATCGATTTGCAAGATTTCTGGCATAGAAAAAAAGAAAAAAAGAAATTTAAAAATCTTCTCTTTTAGTAACCTCTCTTCTTTTTAAAACACTCCTTGCAATACACTGGTCTGCCCTCTTTCGGCTTGAAAGGAACCTCTCCTTCCTTGCCACATTCGGAGCAAATTATTTTATACATCTTTCTTTGGAAATGCATCTCTAACCTCCTTAACAAGAAAAAGCGCTAATAAAAAACGCTCTTCTTGTGTCTAGAATTAGATATTTTCTATTATATAAATTTTTTGAAAAAGAAAGACTTATTTACAACAAAAACAAACAACTCACATGGAAAAATTAATTGTTGCTTTGCCTTCTACGTTTACGTGCATCGAAAACAGAAAGTTAAGGACATATTTAATAGGAAAATTGGCAAGATACTTAGCTATATTTAAAGTAACTCATGTGTTTATCTATTACGATCCAGACCCGAGATTTAACTCACACGGACTTGGGAAGTATATAACTAAAGTCTTAAAACATTGTATAACTCCACCATACCTTAAAAAATATGCTACACCATACAAGTCGGAATACAGAGAATTTGGACTTCTCCACCCCCTTCAAATAAAATCGCATCTCGAAAAAAGACCAACAGGACACTTTAATTGGGGTGTAGTTAATAAAAATTTGGAATTGATATTTTTTAGAGGTGGTAAACTTTTAAAGTCGAAGATAAATAAGGAAGAGCTTAAATCAAAAGGTTATTCTTTAAATCTTCCACAACTTGTAGTTCTCAAGAACTATAAACTTTGTTCTCCACTAGAGCTTGGAAGGAAGTATTATTTAGGTTTTTGGGTAAGGTATTTTAATAATGGGCTCAAAGAAGTTATTGAATTTTCTAAGGCTAATTTTAAACCACTTTTTGTAATCGCCACATCTAGACAAGGAAAATTTGTTTTTGAACTCAAAAATATAATTAAAACACAATTAAGAAAAAATTGGATGGTTCTTTTTGGTGGTCATCATCGTGGATTGTTACAACTCGGCAAAAAGGAATGGTATGATATTATAATAAATTTGTTTAAAGATCAAGAGACCAAAACAATAAGGACAGAAGAAGCTATTCCTTTAGTTCTTCAAGCTTTAGCTGATATCAGCCCCTAATCAAAAGAATAAAATAATCAGCAAACTAAGCAACAACATGTTTCCAAGATCAGCAATAGATGTTGTTAAAGGTATTAAATAGTTACTTGGATCTTTTCCTGCCGTACAATAATGCAAACCAGCCTTTACTGTAATTAAAAAAAGTAAACCAACAATTACAAGCATATCAAGTACAGCAATTGCTATAATTTTAACATAAATTACTGGCAAAGCACTAAATCCTTTTAGTGACGCTAAAGCAATCGCACAACTACTCGCAAAGAAAGCAATTACCAAAGCAGCAGGAATTATCTCTTTAAGCAAATATCTAAGATGCCTTTTCAAGAAATCTTTTCTTTTAGCTTCATAAGCCAAAGTAGAAAATCTTGAAGCCATTATTGTACCAAAATTTCCTATAGCATCATTCAAAGAAGGAAGTAAAATTATTAAAGGCAAAAGAGAAATTAAATTTTTCTTTACAAACTCCATACCAAGTCCACCAAGGGAACTAAATAAAGAAGCAACTATCATAACCCTAAAACTCTCATAAAGTATTTTTTTAATAATATGATGCTTAGGACCATATTCTTTTAAATAAGAAAATTCTCCTAGCTTTAATTCTATTTTCTTCTTTTTTATTCTTGAGAGTTTCATTTTAAACAAGCAAAATCATTATAAGGATCGCAAACAAACTTGTTACATCACCTATTGATGTTATAACAGGACCCATGACATTACTGGGATCGTGACCTTTTTTGAAAAAATAAAATGTTAAACTTACTGTTAAAGGTATTTGCAAGATTGTTGAAATTAAGGCAGCGCCTAATGAAATAATTAAGAGTTCCCAATATAGCACCTTAAAGATTACAAACTCAAAAGCCACAGCTAGCAAGCCAAGGGTTGTTCCTAAAGCCAATGCCAAAATGAAACTAGCAATAATATTGTCCCTCAAAATTTTAGTGTTTTTTATTTTGGGTTTGATTATCTTTAAAAACAAAGCCGCTGTTAACCTTGAGCTTAAAGAACCGCTAATATTTCCTCTCATCTCCAAAAATCCTGGCAACAATATTAAAATTCCTGGAATGATAAAAATCTTATCAACAAAAACAGCAAGCAACAAACCAGCAAACAAACTAAAAACCAAAGCCACAGAACCAAAACCAACAATTTCTCTAAAATCACGCTTAATAAATTTTCTAAACATAAGATTGGTGCAACTTTTAGAAATAAAAATTTTTCTAAAATGGACCCGCCGGGAGTTGAACCCGGATTCCTGCCTCGCGAAGGCAGTGTTCTACCGTTAAACTACGGGCCCAAAATTCTGCAAACAGTTTGATTTAAAAATCTATCCAAAGTTTTCTTTATTAAATTTAGTGGTAATAAAATTTTAAAAAAGGTTGCTATTTTCAAAAATCCTCATGGAATTTTATATCCCCATAAGTAATGGTCTTTTTAAAGAGCTCTCTAAAAAACTTTCTAAAGAGGAGCTTGAAGGTTTGTTAATGGGAACAAAGATAATAGAAGTAACAGACTATCTTGGATTTAAAAAAGGAAATATCTATGCGAGACAAGCCTATAAGCAAGAAAGAACATATGCAGAATGTGTTTTTATTTGTAAAGCTTCTTTAGAGGATATAGTCAGACATTTCAAAAGATACAAAGAAAACACAGTTGTACTTAATTTTTACGGAAAAGAAGTTTATCGCTTCTCTAAAAAGCAGAACATTTTTAAATGATTTGTATTCTCAAAAAAATTTACACCCTATCAAATAAATTCCGCTGATAGGGATTTTTAAGTCTTTTTTTCAGATTTTCAAAAAATTCCCTTGCGTTTTTTTCTGTATTTCTTTTGTCAAACCCAATGCACTGATTTAAAATCTTTTGAAGATCTTTTCTTATCCATTTTGGAAAGGGTGGAAACTCAAGGATTGTATTGTACTTCACAGGATATAATCCTGCTCCGCCTTCTGAAGCTAAGATGGTATCTTCTTTCCAACATTCCTCACTACAATAAGCATAGTGTACACCAGCTGACATCTGATAAGAATATCCATCATATCCAAAAGCTATACTTAAATATTTGATATTATTTTCTTTACAATGCACGCATTTTAACGGTGATTCAAAATTGTTTAAAAGGTATAATATTTCTTCTAACCTTTTTTTATCTTCTCTTTTAAGAAATCCACCACGTTCTCTATAGAACCACACTAAAAGGGGATAATCCATAAAAGCAACTTGTTCAAAAGTTTTACCTTCATAATTCCCAGATTTAAATTTGTATACCATAAAATATATATTAAAAAACAATATTTAAATTTTTCCTTTTTACATCAACTTCAGCTTCGCAAATATCTTTTGGGTTTTAACACAATCTCCATAAGGATCTGGGCTTTCATTAATTATTGTTATATTTTTTATTCTATACTTCTTCAAGGCCCTTGCAAGTTTTTCTATTTCTGCAGGTGGTGTAATTTTGTGCTCTTTTTCACCTTTTGCTGTCCAAATAATTCCAGAAAAATGTGTATGTAATTCTTTAAATTTTGCTACCTTCTTACACATCTCTTCATAGCTAAGTTTTCCATTAGACCTTGCTAATAGATGTGCAAAGTCCAAACAAAACTTACATTTTGTTTCTTTAACAAGTTTAAGAATTTCGTCAAGATTTCCAAAGACATTTACCTTGCCTGTGGTTTCTGGAGCAAGATAAACATTCCAAGCATTAGCAGAGATTTTTTCTTGCAGATCAAGAATGTTTTCTTTTATTATTTTGTATGTTTCTTCTGGTGTTTTCTTACCATAATAACCAGGATGGAAAACAACATATCTTGCTTTTAGGTAACTTGCTCTTTCACAAGACTGCAAGATCCTTTTCTTGCTTTGTTCGATCTTTCTTTTATCAGACGAATTTAAATTAATATAATAAGGCGCATGTATGCTTAAGCTAATTCCTAAATCATTTGCAAGCTTTCCTGCTTCTTTTGCTGTTTGATTGTTCATATTTATTCCATAAGTAAACTCAACTTCCAAAGCCTGTAAGTTAAGATCTCTTGCTTTTTGTAAGCCTTTAACAATCCCCAATCCAGAAGTACCAGCAGGACCAAGTTTAATCATATTTTTAGAAAGGGGTTTATATATTTAAATTTAACCTATAAAGTTAACCTTAAAAAACCTAAAATGCTCCCGCCGGGATTTGAACCCGGGTCTCCGCCTTTCTTTTGCCAAGCAACGAAAGGGCGGAATCCTTGGCCGGACTAGACTACGGGAGCATAACTTGAGAAGCTTAAAAGAAATTTATAAATCTTTTTATTCAAAAACTCTAAGAAAATTTAAATGAAAGCTGAAAGTTCTTCATTAAATGGACTTCTCCAATTCTTGGGTTATGTTTTGTAAATTAGAAATGAAAATTTCATAGAACCTTTTAAGCATTATTTCAAGTAAAGCTTCTTTCAATGGCCCAGTACAATAATCAAGCATCTCTGGAATTTCATTAATTGTGTAACTTGTATCAAGCAAGCATGTCATTTTTTTATTTTCAAGTTTTTCCTTCAATTCAGGATTTGGGATATCTATTGCTTTTACTACCACACCACATTTGTTTTGTTTCTTGCCAACAATAATAAACTCGTACAAATTTCCATCTGAAACCTTGTAAACCCTTGCTCTTTTGCAGTTCACAAAATTTTCTTGGAAGCACTTTTCATCATAATTGCATGCTTTTGGATATGTTAGCAAGAAATAAGAAAATATAGCAAGTAAAATAAAAAGCAACACTGCAAAATACAAGAAAATAAGCCTTTTATTCTTTTTCATAAAAATAAAAAGAAAATTTTTATTTAAAAACTTTTTGCAACTTGGCTTTTGTTACTATGCTAATTCTTGCTCTCTGCACATTTGATCTGTTGCCTACTAAAACTTTTACTCCAGCTCTTTGGGCAGCATTTACTATATCTTTAGTAATTATGCCGTCCAAAACAACAGCATAAGCTTCGTTTTTTTCAAGATTTCTTAGTGTTTTTGCAAGTTCCCTTATTGGTACTTTGCCAAGTACATTAAATTCCTTATCTACTATGTAAGCTCCTTTACTTCCTAACAAATCGTCCAGTAATTCTTTAAAGCGTTGGTTTTGAGCAGTATAATCTCGTGTTGGTTTTATTTGCTTTGTAATTTTTTTTGTTTCTTTCCTTTCTTGTGTTTTTGTCTCTGGAATTTCTTTACTCTCTTGTTTTATTTTTAATTCTGGCTGCAATTGCTCTAAAGCAACTCTACCTCTAAGAGCTTTGTGGATTTCCTTTTTGGAAAGTTCTTCAACTTCCTTACCAGAAGGTGCTTTAGCCACAAAATCGATATCAGCAACACTAGCAAGTTCTTTAACAATTAAATCTCCACCTCTATCGCCATCAACAAAAACAGTAACAGTTTTCTTCTTAGAAAGCTCTACTATTGTTTGAGGCACTCCTGTTCCATTAAGGCCAATAACATTTTTTATATCATGCCTTAGCAAATTAAGCACATCTGCCCTTCCTTCAACAACTATAATATCTTCTGAATCGTCAATAGCTGGTCCAGCAGGCAATCTTTCTTTGCCATATTCAACAAGGTCCATCATTCTTACTGACTCTGCTACTTTTTCTGTTAACTCATGAGAATCTGGTAAAATATGTTCTTTGAATTCCTTAAGCAATTCTTTAGCTCTTTCGATAACATAATTTCTCTTTGCAACTCTAACATCTTCTATTCTTTCAATCCTAATTTTAGAATCACAGGGACCAATTTTTTGGATAGTTTCCAAAGCAGCACCAACTATTGCTGTTTCTGCTTTATCCAAACTTGAAGGTATGATTATTTCTCCTTCTGTTTTTCCAGAGATTGTTGTTAAGTTAACGTCTATTCTTCCTATCCTCCCTGAACGTTGCAGCTCTCTAAGCTCTAAATCGCTTCCAAGTAAACCTTCTGTCTGACCGAATATAGCTCCAATTACATCTGGCTTATCTACAACGCCGTCTATATGAATTTTTGCATAGACTATATATTTTGCAGATACAGGACTTATCTTTCCCATTTTAATTACCTCCTATTATAAACTTTTTATACATATAGCCGGCTAGAACAAGATGAATAATGAACATGATCTTGCTCTAGTGGCTTTTGATGGGCGATGAACATGCTATTGTAGCCCGCAACTAACACCCAAGCTCATTGCTAGCATTTAGCATGAGCTCCATTGGGTAATTCTCGATGCGGGCCATAGTTGGTGGCTCAAAATGGATTTATAAATCTTTTGGTTTTGTGGATTTCCTTTTTGGCTTCTTAACAGCCAAGAACTTCTCAACAACTTCTGCGATTTCATAAGTTTCGTGTTTAAGCTGATTTTCAAGCTTTTTAAACCTATCAGCCGCTAGAAAAGCATCATACAAATCACGAAAAAATCTTTTGATTGGACCAGCCCATCTGTCTTCATAGTCTTTTTCAATCTGTGCTCTAAACTTCACAGCAATATCGCCTTCTTCAAGTTTCTTGCTTCCAATTTCAACAGGATTTGTTTCAGATTCAACCTTAACTTTAATTATAAACTGAACATAATCATCAATTTCCTTAGTACACTTCCAAGAAATAGTAAGCTTTCCAGCTTTTCTTTGAACTTCCCGTTGAGTAAGATCATAGCCCAAACTTTCAAGTTTATCTGCTATAATATTATACAATGCTTGCAAATCAAAAACACCTTCCTTTTCTACAGCAAGTTTATCAACAACATAGTATATTTCAGACATGTTTTTTAAAAAGAGCCTCGATTAATAAATTTTTTGTTATTGTGCGCCCCTCTTAATCTTTTCTAAACAATCATAGCAAATCAATTCGTTGTCTTTTCTCCTTACTAATGTAAAGTTTCCGCATTTACTGCATTGGCCTTCTAGCATCGCAGGTTTTCTTTCAAGTTCCCTAAGCTTGAACCTTTGTGTTAGCAGTTCCAATAAATCTGGTTGTATCGCAAGTATATCCTTTGCGGTTACAAAACCAACAAATTTACCTTCGTTAACAACTGGTAATCTTTTGACATTCATCCTTGCCATCAAACGAATCGCATCTATAAGATCATCATCGGGAGAAGCTGTATAAACCTTTTTTGTCATGATATCTTTAACTTTCAAATCTCCTACATTTAAACCTTTTGCAACAACCCTTTCAACAAAATCCTTTTCTGTGATTATACCTACAAGTTCTCCATTTTGGCAAACAACTAACGAACCTATCCCTTCTTTGGCCATTATTTTTGCTGCTTCCTCTACAGAAGTATCTGGCGAAACCACGGACGGCTTTGTGGTCATTGCATCGCCAACCTTATAGCCAATTTTCATTTTTCTATTCAATCTTGTAGCAAGAGGATTTTAGCATTTTTAAATCTATCGAAAGTAAAATTCTTATTTAGAAACATTTATATT
>CAZCBT010000026.1:0-8702 GCA_964497015.1 Candidatus Woesearchaeota archaeon
AGAAAGTACTTGGATTTGCTGAGGAAAGGCAAGAAATAGAAAAGAGTACAATTAATAGAGTCCTAGAAGATATAGCCTCTAATATAGAGTCTTGTGGTAATTCTGTAAAGGACAGTTGTCTGTGCGAATTTAACATTCCAAAATTTCCTGAAGGATACTCTTTAACATTTTACACTGGTGAGCACTCTCTTTCGTTTGAGTTATATTATAAGCAAAAAAAAGTTAATACCACTGTTTTGAATGTCAGCTTAAAAACAGAATGCATGCTTGTTTGTAAATACGACAAAGAAACAGAATCTTATAAATATGAAAAGGTAAGGGCCCCCAAGGGAATTACTCTCATTCTTGATAAAGAAAATGTTGAAGCCCAAATAGAAGGTTTTTCAAAACCTATTACCTTTTTAAATGAAAAAGGGATCTCTTTTAAGAAATCTAAAGATGAATTTTGTTTTGTTTTAGGCGTTTGCTCCCTAACTAAAGGACCTTCTTTTTTGAAAATCCAAACAACACCACCTGTATCACCAGATCTTAAGGAAAAATTGAGGTCCCTACCTAGATGCTAACCAAAACATTTAAATATATTAAAGGTAAAAAGTTAAAGGGGTGATTTGATGGCAGAATTGCCTATCAATGTTATTATAATCGCTATACTTGTTGTACTTGTGCTTGTGATTGTTGCAGCATTTTTTACTGGTGGATTTTCTCAAATTATAGAGAAAATTAAAGGTACAACTTCTGGAATTAGTGTAGATGATGCTATTTTAAGGTGTCAAACATTGTGTAATACCTACAAAACCACACAAAGGAATACTGCTAAAGAAACATTTTGCAACTCACATTTCGAAGTCGATTTAAATGCAGATGGAAAAATCGAGGGTCACGAAAAAGAAGTTTATTGCGACGAACTTGGTGTTGATTGTGGTATTGATTGTAGGGAAATAAGGGGATAATGAAGAAATCTTTAGAATTTTCTTTATCAAAATTGGCAGCCTTGATTCTTGCACTTATAATCTTAATCGCCATTTTATTTGTGCTGGGAAAGTATGGAAAATTTTTCTTCTCAAAAATAAAAGAATTTTTAAATATGTTTTGATAATAAAAAATCATGAGGGGTACTACAACTTTAAATTTTTTGATAGGAATTCTAATTGGGCTAGCAATTTTGGGAACGCTAACATTGATCGGCTGCAAATTTGGGAAGATATTCTTGCATAAGTATGTTTGTAATACTGAAATGTTGTCTTCACAACTCGAAATTATCTCCAACGACATAAATAACTTAACAACTGGGGATTTTTTACAAGAGTTTGTTTCGTTACCTAAGGGATGTATACTCTTTGTAAAAAAGTCAGATTATAGAGGAAATCTTTCACTACCCCCAGAGTATTTCCTATTGGATGCTGTTTGTGCATGTAAATTCTCAAAAGAAGATAACCAGATAAAATGCGATGAAAAAGATATAGTCTGCCATGAAGTAAATTTAGAAAAAGTTAATCAAATAAAATATTCAAACAACCTCGAATATTTTCAAGGGAAAAAGAATACAATAGAAATTTGCATACACCTTGATATGGGAAATAACCTAGAGGTACTTGAAGGCTCTTGTGAAAATTATGGACTTTCTTACAAATCAGTATACTCAGAGGAACCTCTTCAGGAGGGAGAAATAACCAGGTTTGTCCCTGGAGAATGGAAAAGCTATGAGGTAACCCTTGAAGATGGTAGCAATATAAAAATAAGGTATAATGAAGATATAGATAAATTTATTACCAATGCTTACCAAAAGTTAGACACAGAAATTCCTTTAAATTTTGTAAGAGCGATAGCTATGGCTGAAACAGGTTTTGGCGACCCTAGGTGGAGTGTTTCTTGGGCAGGGGCTGTAGGGATTATGCAACTCATGCCAAAAACTGCAAGAGATTTTGGATTGAGGGTACCTGATTATAGTGTTGTTACTTGTTATATTGGCAATAGAGCCTATTCTGTGCCAGCATGTAACTCTTGTAAGGTTAACGGAAAGAAACTTTACCTCAAGGAATGTAAAAGTAAATTTGAAGACGAAAGATTCGACCCGGAGAAAAACATCTTGGCAGGAATTAAATACCTCGATATGCTTTATGATGTTTACGCGAACAAAGATCTAGCATTAACCGCTGCTGCATACAATGGGGGGCCTCGTTGTTTAAGTCTCTCTAGCGTGTGTCCTGGTAAAATGTGGTGGAATTGTGAAAAAAATAAAGGTTATGAGGAGACAAGAAAATATGTCGAAAAAGTTATGAAATATTATAATACCTACGAAATTTTAGAAAAAGAAGGCAAAATTGGAGTGGCTGTTGGTTAAAAAGTTTTATAAATTCTGAAAAAATTTTTTTATTATGGAAAGGGTCCTTCAATATGTAATCTACCTCGTCCTTGCCCTTGTTGTTGTTGGGATGATGGGGGCTTATAGCGCTAGGCTCTATGGAGATAAATATTTTAATGCTAAGAAAATTGCATCGGAACTTTCTTTGGTTATGGATTCAGTTTCCAATTTCCCTTTTGACCTTACAGCAACGTTATCTTTTCCCCAAGGATATGACATTACAATAGCCCCCCCTTGTGAAATTAGTGTTTATGTTAAGAACAAATTATTTTCACAAGAAAAATGTTTACTTTACAAATTTGATAAAGAATATCATGTCTCCACCCCATTTTTAACAATTAAAAAAGAAAATGGAGAAATTAGTATAAAATGACATTTTTAACCGGTCTTGAATTACCGCAATGGTTTTTCCGAATTTTTGTACTTGCGATAATACTAACTAGTTTTTCCCTTGGCGTCAATGCAATACTTCATAGGGAAATTGAAATTCAAGAAGCAAAGATTCCTATTGTGCTAGAATATATGCTTAATTGTATAAAAGATAATAAAGAAATTTCTTTAGACACAGACATTATAAATTGGAAAATAGAAATTTTTCACGTAACCACTAACAAAAAAGAAGAGCTTTTTGGCAATGAGCCAAAATTTAAGGCAGATTACCCACTTTGTTATTTAAAATATCAGAATAAACGTATTAACTGTGTAGAAAGAGAATTCTATTTATTAAAAGAAAACAAACCGATTAACTTGAAGATTACTTTGATTTATGAAAAATGAAAAAAGCCCAAGAATTAGCGATCTATGGTTTGGTAGTATTTATTTTTGTTATCTTGATTAATATTATTTTTTGGATATTTGTTGTAATACCAATTTCAAACTCGGAAAGAACAACTCAAAAATTACTAACTTCTCAAAAAGAAGAGGATCCTTTACCTTTAATAGATCTCCTCAAGACAGAGTATAAAAATAAAAAAGTCGTAGAATTTGTTAAAGAGTATGTTCAGGAAAATAACACAGATAATCTTGCAGAAGCCTTGGATCATTTGTTGGCCAACATCACAAATTGCAAATTTTACATAAATAATAAATTAATTTACAGCAAAGGTGAAATCCAGGAGGGAAGCAGGATAACTATCAACCTGGATTGGGCTAACATAACTGTAGTACTATGAAAAAAGGAATCTTCACCCCAACGGTAGCAGTTTTAAGTATTGTGGTCCTTCTTTCTGTAGGCTTTTTAGCTGTTAAAACAACCAAGAAATCTTATGAAACAAAAATTGATGAAAAATCTAACTTTATAAATAACCTATCATACAATCTTAAAGTTGAGATGCTAAATAAAGAACTTTTTTTAGACTCAAAACTTAACGAGACTTTTTACGAATTTTGCGAAACAAGTAATTTTAGAAAGAGGGACTTCTTTCACGGTTATCCGATTTGGGAATTTGGTTTTTCTGAAAGGAATCCAGAAAACTATATCGAAGGCAGGTTTGCAAACCTTTTCCAAACAAAAACAAGGGGCAGTACCAATATTGAGGATTCTATTTTGCATGTGCGATTTTTTGAAAATAGAGAACTTTCAAGTAGGGATCGAAGTTTAACGATAAAATACAAATTTTCTCCAGAATATGTGTTTAATCTTTCCGAATTTTTTAATTCGTATAAGTCTGTGGTTTCTGATGCCAAGGATTGCTATGCCACAGACAACATAGAATTTTGCCTCAAAGATAGAGGTTTCGAAATCGAGAAAGAAAAAAACTTTTTAAAAGTGAAAAAGCCAACAAAATATGGCAAAATAAAATTTGCTATTAAATTGCAATAAAGTTTATAAATCGATTAACGAGTTAGTGAGAACGATAACTTAATAAACTTTTAGTATCTTGCTTTCTTGTTCTAAGATGTTACTTGACATGAAATATGAGGATTTGCTTGAATTAATTTCCCAAAAATCTGGAATTTCTAGGGAAGAGCTTGAAAAAAGAATAAATTCCAAGCTTGAAGAGCTATCAAATTTAATAAGCAAAGAAGGCGCAGCCCACATAGTTGCCAATGAGCTTGGCGTTAATCTGAGCCAAGAAGATAAGGAATTAAAAATTAAAGACATTCTTCCTGGAATGAGATTACTTAGTTTAGCTGTTAAAGTTGTTAATGTTTACGAAACTCGAGAATATCAACGCAATGGTCATAAAGGTAGGGTGTTAAGTATGCTTGTTGCAGACGAAACTGGTAGCACAAGGCTTGTTGTTTGGGATGAAAATATAATAGACAAGCTTTCTAATATCAAAGAAGGTGATATCTTAAAGATAAGAGGTGCTTCTTGCAAATCAAACATTAATGGATTTAAAGAATTGCATCTTGGCAGCAATTCACAAGTTCAGATAAATCCAGAAAATGTTACTATTGGCGATGTTCTTGTTAAGCCTCAATATCCTAAGAAAAAAATTAATGAACTTGCTGAAGGTGATTATGTTGAGGTTCTTGGCACGATTGTTGATATTTCTGATCCAAGGTTTTATGAGATATGTCCAGAGTGCAAGAGAAGGGCAAAGCCAACAATAGAGGGCACATATTCTTGCGAAACCCATGGCATTATTCAGCCGACTTATGCACCTTTGATAAGTTTTTTTCTTGATGATGGCACAGCAACAATACGGGTTGTTGCATTTCGCGAACAAGTAGAATTTTTACTTGATTTAACAAAAGAAGAAATCTTGTTGCTTAAAGAAAATCCTCATAAAATGGAAAGTCTAAGGCAAAATATTCTTGGTAGGCAAATATTAATTGCTGGTAGAGTTGTTAGAAATGAACTTTCCGGACAGCTCGAGTTTATTGCTAATGCCATCAAAGAAGCAGAAGTTAAAAAATGATGTTCTATACACATATCGCTTTTGCTATGCTTTGCTCTTTGCTTTGTATAAAATTCATGCACATTAGCAATCCTCTGACATTTTTTATAGTAGCTATAATTTTTGCTGTAATTGCAGATATAGACAACAAAGACTCAAAATTAGGAAGAAAGCTTAAATTATATGTTTTGTTCAAACATAGGGGTGTTATGCACAGCATATTTCCTGTTCTTGTGTTTGCTTTAGTGTTTCTTATTTTTAATTTAAAATTTCTAATTCCTGGCATGGTTGTTGGTTATTTGTCGCATCTTTTTATTGATAGCTTTACATTATCAGGAATATACATTTTTTATCCTTTTAAAGGTTTAAGGTTTAAAGGCTTTATAAAGACAAATTCCTTAACAGAGTGGGTTTTATTTGTTATTTTTATAACAAGTAGCATAATTTTGCTAATTAAGAAACCTTTATAAATTTCACATTAGAATTAAATTTTTATAGCCCCGTGGTGTAGTGGCCAATTTTAAGGCCAAGCATACCGGACTTTGGATCCGGTGACGGAGGTTCGAATCCTCCCGGGGCTATCCAAAAATTTATAAATAACCTTGCTTCAAAAAGGAAAAAATGGCTAGGATGCATTCAAGGAAAAAAGGTAAATCTTCAAGCAAAAAACCATTACAGAAGAAAAAATATTCTTGGTTAAGACACGATGCTAAAGAAATAGAAGAGCTTATTATCAAGCTTGCCAAAGAAAATAACTCCCCAAGTAAGATCGGTTTAATATTGAGAGATAGCTACGGAATTCCTTGTGTTAAGGATATTATTAGCAAAAGTGTTACTAAAATTTTACAAGAAAATAGCTTGCTTCCAGAAATTCCAGAAGATTTGCAGGCATTAATTGTAAAAGAAGTTAAAATCCTGAAACACTTAGAAAAGAATAAAAAAGATATGACTGCAAAGAGGGGCTTGCAGTTAACAGAATCTAAAATACACAGGCTTGTTAAATATTACAAACGCACAGGAAGACTTCCACAAAACTGGAAATATGATATTAATATTGCTAAGCTTCTTGTTGGTTAATGATGATTTTTTTAGAAAGAGTTAAAGAATTGGCTGAAAAATTTAAAGCACTCAATAGCCCGATAAGAGTAATTTCTCATCTCGATGCAGATGGAATAAGTGCAGGAGCTATAATATCAAGGGCACTTGAAAGAGAAGAAAAGAAATTTTCTTTGACAATAATAAGACAGCTAACTAATGAAAAACTTTTTGAGCTTTCAAAGGAAAAATATGAAAATTTTTTATTTCTCGATCTAGGTTCTGGGCATATACCTTTAATGGAATCTTTGCTAAAGGGAAAGAAAGTTTTTATTCTTGATCATCACATCCCAGAAAAAGATTCTAAAATCATAAATGTAGCAAATCCACATTTGGCAGGCTTAACAAGCGATGACGTTTCTGGAGCTGGCGTAAGCTATTTATTCTCAAAATTTTTAAATTCCAGAAATAAAGATCTTGCACATTTGGCAATAATTGGCGCTTTAGGCGATACCCAAGAGGTAAATATTTCTCTTAACAAAGAAATTTTAAATGATGCTCTTGAAACAGGAAATATAAAAATAGAAAAAGGTCTAAGAATGTTTGGTTTGCAGACAAGACCTATTCATAAACTTTTAGAATACAGCTTGGATCCTTTTATTCCAGAAATTACTGGAAACGAGGAGAAGGCAATACATTTCTTAAACAGCTTAAAAATTCCAGTAAAAGACGAAAAGGATAATTGGAGAAAGGTTTGTGATTTGAGTGAAGAAGAGCTGAAAAAACTTGCTGCTGCTATTATCCTAAAGAGAATGCCTTCTCAAGAAAATCCAGAAGATATTTTTGGTGAGATTTATGTGCTGCCTTCCAGAAATTTAGAAAGCCCAACAAGAAATGCCAAAGAATTCGCAACATTGCTAAATGCATGCGGTAAGCTTGGAAAGCCTTCTATTGGTTTAGCTGTTTGTTTAAGTGAAAAATTTGAAGGCGCTGCTTTAGAGCTGCTAAACCAATACAGAAGAGAAATTGTTGACGCAATCAATTGGTTCTATCAAAACAAGAATTCAGAATATATTTTGGAAAATGAGAAATTTATTTTGATAAAAACAAACGGTTTTATAAGGGAAACTCTTACAGGTGTTATGGCTTCTGTGTTATCAAGATCAAACATAATAGATAATCAAAAACTTGTAATAGTAAGCTCACATACATCTGATGAAAAAATAAAATTTTCTATCCGAAGTAATAGGGATGATTTGAATCTTAAAGAACTCTTAGGAAATCTTAAGCAAAACGTAGAAATTGACTATGGTGGTCATAAAAACGCAGCAGGGTGCTTTGTTGAGAAAGAACAGGAAGAAAAATTCGTAAAATATCTTCTGGAAGAGATAAATAGAAAATTTTATTAATATGCTTATTTTGGCATTCAAAAAATGGCAAAAAAGCCACAAAAAAAGAAATGGGTGCCCATAGTAACAGAAGTGCCGTATTTTAGACAGCAAGAGCTTGGCGAAACATATGTCGCTATGCCAGAAGATGCTATTGGAAGACCCATAAATGTAAACCTTATGTATCTGCTTAATGATCCAAAAAAGCAAACCATAACAATAAGGTTTAGGATCACAAAAGCAAAAGGAGAAAAAGTTGTGGCTGAAATTACTGGTTTGGATACGAGTGCTGCTTATTTAAAAAGGCTCAGCAAGATGTCTAAAGGAAAAGCAGAACAATCTCTTGCTTTGAAAACTAAAGATAATGTGCCTATCAGAATCAAGGTCACAGCTTTTGTAAAACACAAATCACCAAGATCAACACTTACCGCAATAAGAAAAACGATCAAAGAATTTCTTGAAAAGGAAACATCCACAAAAAATTTCGACAAGCTAATGCAAGAAATAATTTTACAAAAAACCCAAAAAGATCTTTATAACATGCTTAAAAAGACAACTCGTTTAACAGCCGTTCTAGTAAGGGCTGTCAGAAAATTGCAATAGAAAAATTTAAATTCCAGATTTTTGCCTTTACTTTAAGCCTCGGTAGCTCAGTGGTAGAGCAGCTGGCTTGTATGGTTTTTTGAGGCTTACAATGAAATAAAGAAACCAGCAGGTCGGGGGTTCGAATCCCCCCCGAGGCTTTAAGTATGCTTCAAAAGCGTGCTTAAGCTACGGGAACTTAACACCAATTCTGTTATACCAAAATGAAAAAATTTATTGAATAGTAAAACTTTAAAACTAAAGGGATCTCCAAAACCATAATATTAATGCTTATTGCAAAGTGGGCCCATGGTCTAGTGGCTATGACGTCGCCTTGACGTGGCGAAGGTCGAGGGTTCGATTCCCTCTGGGCCCATTAAAAATATTTAAATACTAAACAATTTTCAAAAATATATGCAAAAAAGAGCAGCTGTTAGTACATTTATTATTCTTGGTTTTGTGTTGTTAATTATTGCTGGAGGAATATTT
>CAZCBT010000027.1:0-8669 GCA_964497015.1 Candidatus Woesearchaeota archaeon
TTAATGATTGGTTGAAATAAATTTTAAATTTTCATCTTGTATTTACAAATCATAAAAATTATAAGTTTTTAAAAATGTATTGGAAAGGAAGAGAAAAAAAATGCTAGGTAAAAAAATAGTTATAAAAATAAATAAACAAAAACTTGCAGAAGTTTTCACTTTTTTAGAAAATCCGATAAAAGAAGAAAAGGAATTTGTTGCTAAAATAGTGAATAAAATTAATTTTCAGAAAGATATTGGTTTTGCTGGATTTAAAGATAAAAACTCCCTTAAAAAATTTCTGACTTGGTTGGTATATAATAATTCTAAAGTAAACATATGGAATTCAGTGACTTTAGATGAATGTAAAAAGAAAATAAGCTTTGTTCTAAGAAAATGTTCAAAGGTGATTCAGAAAAAAACAATAAAGATATTTATCTTTCCTACAATTAGCGAATTTGTCATAAATAAAATGGATGGAGTATCTGGATTTAGCCCATGGAAGAATACCATACTACTTGGAGTTTTTCGTACTGAAAATTGGAGTAAAGCAATTAAAGATACCGTATGTCACGAGCTTGCTCATGCTTTAGCATTAAATTTTAATAGAAGAGAAACCATAGGAGATGATCTTATTTTTGAAGGTATAGCTGAACATTTTAGGGAATATTTTCTTAATGGACAAAAATCTCCTTGGGTAAAGGCTTTGTCTAAGAAAAAAGCTAGACAAATTTTTTTAGAGATTAAGCCAATGTTGAAAACACGCAGCCATGATCTTTTTCGTGCACTCTTTTTTGGAACTAAAAATTATCCCCTATGGAGCGGGTATGCAATAAGTTATTACCTTGTAAAGTCTTATCTAGATAAATGTAAAGAAAAAAATTGGATAGAAATATTAAAGACTCCACCATCAAAAATTTTAAGAGAGGCAACAATCTAGATTATAAGCGCATAGTTATACAAACTAAAATGCAACTTCCTAAAGTAAAGCTTTTGATTGGAAATGAAAGGTTAATAGCAAAACAATTTTTAATTTACTAAATTTTGTACCTCTTTCAGAATACAGAAAATTTGTATTTTGGAATGCCATATTCTTTAGCCAGAAAAGTTAAGCGTGCTAAAGAGTTTTAACATAAAGGTAAATTGTCCTTCTAAGAAGGAAAATTTTATAAGAAATCGTCCTTTTTATTTTCAAATTTTCTAATGAACAAAAAGATTATAAATTGTTCAGTATGCTGAATAAAAATTATTGAAGTGGTTGTTATTAAATAGATTTTTAATTGCATAAAAATAAGTTACATTTTTTAGCTTCCTTGTTAGAGAATTTCCGAAAATATAATAACCACGATTATAATAACCATGATTATTATAAAAATTTTCGAGGACGAGAGAGGCTTTAAAACTAAACAAATTCAATTGCAGAAAGCTTCTAATAGTCCCAGATAAAAAAATTGTTAAGAAAAAGCTCAAAAACATTGAAATCTGGGATGTTGGTGATATTTTAAAGCTTATCTAGACAAATTTATGAATTTATATAAAATGGATGTAAATGAAGAAGCCAGAAAAGACCACTTTAGATAGGATACATTTCCTTCTAGAGAAAAAATTTTTTATAAAAAATTTATCCCTGATGACAAAAAATTTATAAATAAGTTTATCCTCAAAAAAACATGAGAAAATACCTTATAGACAAGAAAGAAGAAATAAAGAGTTTAGAAGTTAAGGATAGAGACATAAAGGCAAAACCTTCAAAAGATTTTGCTAATGTTATAATTGGGCCTAGAAGGGCTGGAAAAAGTTTTTTCCTCTTTAATTTGATTAAGAAATTAAAGCTCCAAGATAAGGAGTATTTGTTTATAAATTTTGAGGATGATGAAATTAAAAATCTAGAGAGAGAAAAAATAACAAAATGTGTTCATTTGCATACCGAAATCTATGGAGCGGAACCAAAATATCTATTTTTTGACGAGATTCAAAACCTTAAAAGTTGGCAATCATTTATTTATAGCATGATTGAGAAAAAAAGATATTATGTGTTTCTAACAGGTTCTAGTTCAAAGCTGTTAAGTAAAGAAATAGCTACTCAACTTAGAGGAAGAAGCATAAATGTTGTGGTTTTTCCATTTAGCTTTAAAGAATTTCTTAGAGTTAGCAATTTCAAATTTAAAGAAATATACTCTAGTTATGAAGAAGCAAAGATAAAAAATTTATTAAGAAATTATCTACACCAAGGAGGATTTCCGCAGGTGGTACTTAAAAAAAATAGAAAAAAGAGTTTTTTATAGAGAGTACTTAAATGTGGTTTTGTATAGAGATTTGATTGAGAGATATAAAATAGAAAATCCTGAGGTAGCAAGATTTTTACTTTATTCTACTATCCAATCGTTTACAAAGGAATTTTCCTTGAATAAGATTTACAAACAATTGAAGCAAAAAACAGAAGTGAGCAACAAAACAATATATGCCTATTCTACATATCTTGAAGAGATATTTTTTGCTTTTTTTCTAAGAAAATTCCATTTTTCATATAAAAAATCGCTACTTTCTATGCCAAAGGTTTATATAAATGATAACGGATTAGCAAACTTAGCTTTTTCTCCTGAGATAGGAAAGTGTATGGAAAATCTTGTTTTTATTGAGTTAAAAAAGAAAGAACTTGAAGGAAAACATGAAATTTATTATTGGAAAGACTATCAGCAAAGGGAAGTAGACTTTGTAATCAAGGAAGGAATAAAGGTAAAGCAACTTATCCAAGTAACATACGCTTCTGATAAAGATGAAATTGAAAAAAGAGAGCTTAAAGCTTTGGTAGCGGCAAGTAAAGAATTAAGATGCAATAACTTACTTGTTATAACATGGGACTATGAAGCAGAAGAAAAAATTGACAGCAAGAAAATAAAATTCCTGCCATTATGGAAATGGTTATTAAGAGAAAACTAGTGCTTCCACTTCTCATAAATTTTATTCAAAATTTTTTCAATTTCTGGCTTGAGTTCTTTTTCCCATTTGCTAACGCATTCGTCAATAAATTTTGCTTCTTCTAGCTTGTTTCTTGTTATTGCCAGGAGATTGTTTTTGCTTATCGCAGCCATTAGTTTTTTAGCTATTTTAAAAATTTCATTCTTTTCATCTTCGCTGAATGCTTCGCTTTCTGTCATTAAGATTAAGTTCTGTGCAGGGAAAAGAAGCCCATGAAAATGATTTACTAATGCTGTATAGGTTTCTGCTATAGATTTTCTAATAAATCCTAATATGTCTTCTGGAAGCAGGTTTTTTTCTGTTATGCGATCTTTCAAATAAAAAATTCTATCCAGCTCGTTAAATGTTGTTTTAATCTTGTATTTCTTTTTGAGTTCATTAAATCTCTTTTCAGCTTCTTTCAAAATTTCATTCATTTTTTAATTTTTGACAAGTTTTTCTTGGCTTCGAACAAGATCATTATTGTGCTCGCTACAGCAAAACAAACTATCCAATCAATAAACCTTATCTTTACAACATGGAAATAAAATCCAACAAGATAAACAATTAATATTTGCAAAAAGAATGATAAAATTACAGTGTACAACAATACTTTATTGTCTGTAATCTTTATTTTAAATAAGCTTTTTTCTGATTTGTAATTTAAGGCGTTGAAAAGCTGGAAGAATATCAAAGTTAAAAAGCCAACAGTTCTTCCATAAGGAACGCTAAATTTTGCGGCATATACACCATAAACAAACAATGTTCCAGCAGCCATAAGTATTGCTGAGAGTATAGCAGAATAGATTCCCTGTTTTTTAAGGATAGGCTCTTTTTTGCTTCTTGGTTTTTTGCTCATGACATCTGCTGCTGTTGGTTCTAGGCCAAGTGCTAAAGCTGGCAAGCCATCTGTGATTAGATTTATCCATAAAATCTGCACTGGCAATAAAATAAGCGGAGCTCCAAGCAAAGTAGCAATAAAAATTGTTAAAACTTCACCAAGATTGCAACTAAACAAATAACCAACAAATTTTTTAATGTTCTCAAAAATTCTTCTTCCTTGTTTAACAGCTTGCACTATTGTAGCAAAATTGTTATCTTCAAGAATCATATCAGAAGCTTCCTTTGCAACATCTGTTCCTGAACCAACCGCAACACCAATATCGGCTTTTTTCAGTGCAGGTGCATCATTAACGCCATCTCCAGTAACAGCAACTATATGGCCTTTGGACTTCAAAGCATTAACAATTTTCAGTTTTTGTTCTGGTGTGATCCTGGCATAGATGTTTATTTCTTCTACTAATTTTTCAAATTCCTTTTTACTTAAATCTTCAAGCTTCTCGCCAGTAATTAACTTGCCAGTAATATTAAGTTGCTTGGCAATCGCTTTAGCTGTTTCTTTGTGATCACCAGTAAGCATTATTACTCTAATACCTGCTTGCTTACAAAGCTTGATAGCATCTTTTACTTCTGGTCTTGGTGGATCTATCATGCCTACAAGGCCAACAAATACAAGGTTTTCAAGTTTAGGAGATTTGCTATAGGCAAATGCTAGCACTCTTAAGGCTCTTGAAGCCATGCTGCTTGCTATTTCTGAAATTTTTCTTTTTTCCTTGCCGCTTAACCATCTTGTTCTGCCTTCTATGTTTATGTAAGAACACATATCAAGAATTTTTTCTGGAGCTCCCTTAACAAAGTAAACTTCTCTGTTGTTTATTTTATGCAGCGTAGCCATATAACGTTGCTCAGAAGAAAATGGAATTTCATGAATTCTGGGATAGCGTTTAATTTCCATGCCAGACTTTTGGGCCATAACAAGCAATGCAAGCTCTGTAGGATCTCCTTCAAGAGCGACTAAATCTGCATCGTTGCAATTTACAGCAATCTGAAATAAAGGTTTGAGCTCTTCTATTTTTGCTGGCTTGTTGTTAACAAGAAACTTGCCTGTTGTTTCATAGCCCTCGCCAGTAACATCAAAAATTTTGTTGTTCGCAAAAATTTGTTTAACAGTCATTTCATTTTTTGTCATTGTTCCTGTTTTGTCAGCAGCTATAACATCCGTGCTGCCTAGTGTCTCAACAGCAGGAAGTTTTCTAACCAAGGCATTTTTCTTTGCCATAATTTGTACTCCTAATGCTAGTGTTATTGTTAGTACAGCAGGCAAACCTTCTGGAATTGCTGCTACAGCTAAACTGATAGCAACAAGAAAGGTGTCAATTAATTCCTTGCTCATTAAATAGCCTATTAAAAATATAATAGCAGCAATAATTACAACACCTACAGCAAGAAATCTGCCAAGCTCGTCTACCTTCTTAACAAGTGGCGTTTTTGTTTCTTTTTCTTCTTTAACAAATTTTGCAATCTTGCCAACTTCTGTATTCATGCCAGTAGCAACAACTACAGCTTTTCCTTTGCCATAAATACAGGTAGTAGAAGCAAATATCATATTTTTTTGTTCCGAGATCGGCAGCTCTTTGTTAAGTTTTTCAACACTTTTTTCCACTGCTGTGGATTCCCCAGTAAGTAGGGATTCATCAAGTTTTAAGGAAAAGCATTCTATTATCCTTGCATCAGCTGGCACATAGTTTCCAGCTTCGAGAACAATGATATCACCTGGTACAATTTCAGAAGCTGGAATTATTTTCTTTTTTCCGTCTCTAATAACAACAGCCTTTGGTGCAGCAAGTTTCCTCAAGGCGGCAATTGTTTTTTCTGCTTTGTATTCTTGGGCAAATCCAAAGACCGCATTAAGAACAAGGATGGCAACAATAATGCTAGCGTCTATAAATCTAGAAAGTAATGCGGAAATTAAAGCAGCAACCACCAGAATAACAATTACAGCGCTTTTAAATTGTCTGGTAAATATTCTAAACTTTGAAATAGCTTCTCCTTTGGCTATTTCATTTGGGCCATACTGCTTCAGTCTTTTTTTGGCTTCTTCTTCACTAAGCCCAGCTTCACTAGTTTTAAGCTCCTTAAAAACTTCTTCTATTGATTTTTGATAGAACATAGATTTTAAGTGCAAGAAAAATATATAAGTTTTGTTATGCCCTGAACTTCTTCTTTTTTCTGTATTCCTTTAGGTGCATGAAAAGCTTAAAAGCTGCTTCTCCTCCAGGAATAAGCGTAGAGATTGCCTCGCCGCCAATTTCAAACAATGTAGACTCTGTAAATGACGTTGATGTTTTCTTCTTTTCAAGCTTCTTAGCAAAGCCGACTTCTTCTGTTAGAGCATCCACAAAGATAAAGCGCTTATCGCCTTTTGGGTATGAGATATATTCAAAAATGTAAACTGGTCTAAAGTAAAGAACAAGTTTCTCTATGGAAAGCTCTTCTTTAAGGATTTTATCAGCATCTACAGGGTAGATTATTGCTTGTAATATGCTTCTTACCAAAAAGCTTGCTTTAAGCCTAACATCAAGAACTTGTGTGCGCTTGCTAACAAGGGTTTCTATTTCTTTAATCTTTTTTGATTCACATTGCAAATATTTTTCAAATTTTGAATTGTGTTTAATATCTTCTGGTTTTCTGGCTTCTATTGTTGCGTCTACAAGCATTTCTTTTTTCTTGCCAATTTCGCATATGTCAGTAGCGTCAACAATTACAATGTTTTGCTTTCTTTGCTTTTCAGCAATTTTAAATTTATCTTTTCCTATTTCCAATGCTTTAACTACAGGATCCACATAAATTTTATATTTAGATTTTCTTTCATATTCTGTTAAGAAGCTAGCTATTATATGCCAGAATGGCTCATAGCGTTTTATCATGCCAACAGCTTTTATTTCAGCTTTCTTGCCAAGTTTTTTTGCTATGCCATGTAAAATTCCAAATGCTTTCTCTTTATGGGTTTCAGCAAGCTGTTTAGCTTTTTCTATTGTAATTTTATCAACAAAATACCTTATTTCTTGTTTTTCTGGTTTAGCTACTTTTGTTGCTGTTTTCATCTTAACAATAAGCCTAAACCTCGGCTAATTCTCTTCATTCCATGAAGGAACTAGCGTAATACACCTCATTGGTTTAGGCTATTAGCAAGAATTAAAGTTTATTTTTAAATTTTGCTCTTTTCAGCTTTGGTTTTTAAGAAGATTTTTGAACAGAGATTTTGCTTTCGCAAAGTCGTTTTTGTCTCTTATTGAATAGCTTAATTTCTTTCCATCTTTTTTAATAATTTTTATACTTCTTGAAATTCTGCCAAATTTTATTTTTTGAATTTCATCATATGGAATAAAGAAATTCTTTGGATCAGATTGAAGAATCTCTTCTATTGACACGGATTCTATCATTTCTTTAAGCTTGTTTTCAATGTCTTTTTTGGCAAGTAACCATTGCCACATGGATATGTCGACATTTGCAATAATTTTTCCTGCTCCCGGTAAAGGAACTGTTATAAAAATGATTCTTTTATTGGTTATGATCATTGCGTTTTCAGGTGTATAAACTTTACCAACACTTAGTACAGATTTTCCTCTAAGATAAAAACCTGTTCTCATTATGCCTGCAATATAGCCAATAATTTTTTCTTCTTGTTCCATTTTACAATTTTGTTGAAGCTATTCTCTTTAGTCGTTTTATTTCTAGAATTAGCATAAGAATTGCAAATAGTATGAAAAATACTCCCAAAAACCAGGGTATATATTTTGATACCATTAAAAATATAAGTATAGCAATTATAACAATAACAAATAATATTGTTCTACCTAGTTGAAAAGCCGCACCAGCTATTCCTCCTGTTTTTGCTATCTTTGCTATAACTTCTGCTCTTGATAATTCTTGAGGTTGGGAAGAAATGTTTGTAAGAGGAGTGTTTGTTTTTTCTTGTGGAGAATTTGTTAAATCTTGAAAGGTGATTTTTACCATTAATTTTTTAAAGTTAATTTTTTATATAAGTTTTTCGAAGCGAAATCTTTATAAAATAAAACTCTATTAAACTCTATGCCTGGTTGGTCAAGATATCGTAGACATAGAGGATTTTTCTTTTTTGGAATTCTGTTGATAATAATAGGCGTTGTTATTGGTTATGTTATTGCTCAAAATAACCAGCCAAAAGTTAGCCATACTGTTGATGAAATTGAAGGACTTGGTGAATTTGTTAATGAGAGTATTGATGCGAGAGTTACAACTAAAAATTATTATATCACCCTTTTAAACACTTATAATATGCATGGTAACTCTGTTGATGTTACATGGTCTGGTGGGAAAGGCACGAGGACCCTCACAAAAATAGTTGAAGACGATAAATTAGTCCAACTATTCCCTGGGATTAAAGGTTTGTATGCTACTTTTAAAGTGAGAACAACTGTTCGAAAATTTTTACTAGAACTAGATCCGTCGTATTTAACAACTTGTGCAGATCAAATTCAGATTTCTTATAGAAAAGCAAAGATAATCCTCCAACATTGGGATTCTTCCCAAAATAAATGGGTTGTTTCTGCAGAAACCGATTGGATAAATTTTGATACAAGCAACAAGAATGAATGGAGTACTATCTGGGGCGCGCCTTTGCATATCACAGGAGAGATAGGTCCTTGGAATTATAAAGTAATATTAAAAATACAAGCTCGAATTTATGATCCACATGGGTTGTGTAATGGTGCACCTGTTTACCATTCAGGTGGCATCCTTCTTTGGGCAGTAACTTAAAAACATTTAAAAATTCAAAGATTTCTAAATTTTTCAAGCGCCGGTAGTATAGTGGTTAGTATTTCGGCCTTCCAAGCCGAAGACCCGGGTTC